>CAMWUJ010000009.1 GCA_947177405.1 uncultured Porphyromonadaceae bacterium
TGAAGGGAAGAGAAATGAAGGGAAGAGAAATGAAGGGAAGAGAAATGAAGGGAAGAGAAATGAAGGGAAGGGAAATGAAGGGATAAAAAATGAGGATAAGAAAAATGAGGGGAAGGGGTATGATTTTAGGCAGGGGGATGGTGAAAAGAAGGATGGCTATCCTAAGGCTTGGTTTGACCCTAAATATACCCGTAGAAAGAGGGATGAGGATTATCATGGCCCGCAGACTTATCATATTATCCTGAAGAAATTGCAGGAGTGTGGTGACTTCGGGCAGGTGGGTGGTGATCCGAGGATAAGGCCCGGTGAGGCGGGGTGTGCTATTATCATGAGGTCGGATCTGGGGTGGATCATAGAGAGGGAGATCTTCGCCTGGCCGAAATTCTATCCGATTTTGAAAGTATATCAGCATATTGTGATGCCGGATCATGTGCATATCCTGGTCAGGATCACTGAGAGATCGGAGAAGAATCTGGGTTTCTTTGTGAATAAGCTTAAGGGTGCGATTAAGTTTAAGTGGAATCAGAAGATGGGAATGGTGACTCCTCCGATTTTTGAAAAGAATTATACTGATAAGATTATCTTCCCTTCCAGAAGCTTGAAGGATATTATCATTTATATCAAGCATAATCCTCATAGACTGGCGGTGAGGATCTATTTCCCGGAGTTTTTCAGGAGGGTGAGGAATATACGGATCAAGGGTGAGTTGTGGCAATGTTATGGGAATGTATTTTTGCTGAGAAGTCCTTTCAAGGAGGCTTTGATTGTGCATAGGAAGGATATTGAGGATAAGGGAAAGATGACTCTTATGAAGGAATATTATCTGGAGAATATCGACGATGATGGAGTGGTGGTGTCGGCTTTCATCTCGAAGGGGGAGAAGATGATAAGGGATGCGATTGCGGAGTCTCATGGGAGGATGATTCATATTCAGGAAAAGCCTTTCGGAGATCGCTTCAAGCCGGAGAAGCGTCGCTTTGATCTATGCTCTGATGGGAATCTTCTTATCATGGCTCCTATGGCGCCGCTTGCCTTGCCTTCGCGGAGGGCGGAGTGCTTGCATCTGAATGTCATCGCCGAGGCTATCGCGGCCGGGGAATTCGAAATCTGATCTTTCTTCTCGGGGGGGCTTTCTGCTTCCTTCGGCGCGCGGGCGCCCTCTTTCTTTCTCCCCTTCCCTCTTTCTCCTCTTTCTTTCTCTCCTTCCCTCTTTCTCCCCCTCTTTCTCTCTTCCTTCGGCGCGCGGGCGCCTCACACCCCCAGCGGAAGAGGGAGGAATGGGGAAGGGGAGGAGTGAAGCGTAAGAGCGCTGAAGGGATAGAGAAGCTGAGGAGATAGAGCAAATCAGGATAGGGAAAGATCATGGGCTCATTCTCAATCAGGCTATTTCCAAAATTCAAAATTAATATTTAACTTTGCATAGGAATTTTCGATAAAAATTCATCCATATTTTATAATATCTTATTGATATTCTATAATTATCCATATCTTATTGATATTCTATAATTATCCATATTTAAAAAGATTATTTAAGCAATTATCTATAATCGATATCTAATTTTTATGCTTTATGAATAAGATTCTGCTTTCCATATTGCTTGCCGGGGCTGCTTTGCCGGCGAGTGCCCATACTGTGAGATATCCTGTCACTGCTGAGGATCTTGCCTCTGAGATGGATACTCTCTCGGCGGAGGTGGCCGATATCAAGACTCATCTGGCTGTCCGCGACCGTATTCATCTGGGAGGATATGGCGAGGCGACTTATAATTATGATTTCTCTTCGGTGAGGGTAGGTAACAGCGAAGCGCTGTATCAGGATGCCAAGAGTCATGGATCGCTTACATTGCCGCGCGTGGTGGTTATGCTTGGCGCTAATCTGGGGAAAGGATGGGGTATAGAGACGGATGTGCAGATAGAGAATTGCAAATCGGTATCGCTCGATCAGTTTTGGATTGAGAAGCTTTTTACTTCGGCTGCCGGATTGCGTGTCGGCTATCTCACTCTCCCGGTGGGTGCTACCAATGCTCATGATGATCCGTTGGAATTTTTTGCTGTCAATCGCCCTGAAGGGGAGGATGGAATCCTTCCTTGCGACTGGCACCAGGCCGGAGTCTCATTCTTTGGTGAGGCGGGATCCTGGAATTATGAGGCTATTCTCATTCCGGGTCTTGCCACCACTCTCTTCTCTGAGGATGACTGGATGCGCCTTGATGGAGAGGGGAGTAATTTTGAATTTAGCCGGGGAAGTGATATTGCATTTGCAGGAAGGGTGTATAATTATTCTGTGAAGGGGTTGCGGTTGGGTCTGAGCGGATATTATGGGGTAAGCACCAATAACCGTATCTCCTTCGCCGACGGTCGCCGCGAGAGGATACGCGGGAATGTGGGTTTCCTGTCGGCCGATTTCCTTTATGATGATTTCGGGTGGGTGCTCCGGGGTTATGGCAGCTGGGGCCGCTATTCGAAATATTGCAAGGAGAACGGGGTGCTGCCGGATGTGTTCTCGCATCATGCCGGGTCTAAATCGGCTTTCACGGCATCTTTTGAGGGTGGATATGATATTCTTCGCCTGGCAAAAAGGGGAGATGATGACAAGGGGAAGCTATATATTTTCGGCCGCTATGATTATTGGCAGCCCAATGAGGCTAAGGATAATTTCCTCGGCTATGAATGGGGGGAGCGCCAGCGCGTCACGGCGGGTCTGAACTATTTTCCTATCGAGAGGGTGGTGATCAAGGCTGAATATTCGCATACTTTCGTGGCCGGCGGAGGGAGAATACCGATGGTCTCCTTGGGAGTGGCTTATTCAGCCCAGTTCTTTTAAGCGGCCTTCTTTCGGCGCACCGGAGGCTCGCCGCACCGGTACAAAAGGGCTCCGCATGGAGGGGCCTTCTTTCGGCGCACCGGAGGCTCGCCGCACCGGTACAAAAGGGCTCCGCAGGAAGGGCTTCGCGCCTTAATGGGCGATATAGGGGCTCTAAAATCGGCTTATGGGGCTAAAATTTGTGTTTTATAACATATTTTCGTAATTTTGCGGCCGATTTAGACAATACGAAGCATTATGAAGCTATTCCAACGTCCGGACTTCGCGCCGGCTATTATCCCTGCTCTACGCAATTATTCACTTTCCAAATTCAAAGATGATTTTATTGCCGGCATAGTGGTGGGCATAGTGGCTCTCCCTCTTGCCATCGCTTTCGCCATCGCCTCGGGTGTGAGTCCTACGGTGGGTCTGATTACGGCCGTGATAGGTGGTTTCATCGTCTCGGTGCTCGGTGGTAACTCGGTGCAGATCGGCGGCCCTACGGGTGCATTCATCGTGATCATCTATAACATCATCCAGCTTTACGGCCTGTCGGGTCTGGCTATCGCCACTTTTCTTGCCGGTGCTATCCTGCTGCTGATGGGTTTCTTTAAATTGGGAACGATAATAAAATTTATTCCTTATCCTATAGTGGTGGGTTTTACGGCCGGTATCGCGGTGACTATATTCTCCACACAGATGCCTGATTTCTTTGGCCTTACAATCACCGAAAAACTGCCGGGCGATTTCCTCGGGAAATGGGGTGTGTATCTGCGTCATTTCAATACCATCGACCTCTCCACCCTCTCGGTGGGGCTGGTATCGCTGGCCATCATCATCTTCACACCCATGATTTCCAAGCGACTTCCGGGAGCCCTTATGGCCATCATCCTTGTCACTTTCGGGGTCTGGGCGCTCAAGACCTTCTGCGGATTCGAGGGAATCCAGACCATCGGCGACCGTTTCGGAAATCTTGACACCGATCTGCCTCATGCCAATTCGATCGGACTCAACATGGAATCGATCAATCTTCTCCTCCCATCGGCCTTCACTATAGCCATGCTCGGGGCTATAGAGTCGCTGCTATCGGCCACAGTGGCCGACGGACGCACCGGCGACCGCACCAACTCCAACACCGAGCTCATCGGACAGGGAGTGGCCAATATGGTGGTGCCTATCTTCGGCGGAATACCCGTGACCGGAGCCATCGCGCGCACCATGACCAATATCACCAACGGCGGAAAGACCCCGATCGCGGGAGTGATCCATTCGTTGGTGCTTCTGCTGGTATTCCTTTTCCTGATGCCTCTGATCAATCTGGTGCCTATGGCTTGTCTGGCGGCCGTGCTAATCATGGTGAGCTATAACATGAGCGGCTGGCGCACGGTGGTGGGAATGGCGCATAATCCGAAAGGGGATGTGTCGGTATTGATCATCACTTTCCTGCTCACGGTGATTTTCGATCTCACTATCGCAATCGAGATAGGATTGCTGTTGGCGGTGGTGCTCTTCCTGAGGCGCGTCACGGAAAATACAGCCATCCGCGTATATGGCGAGCAGCTTGATGCGGCCGATTCCGACATGACCCAGCATGAGGTGCTCGACCTTCATCCCGGCGTGGCCGTGTATGAGATCGACGGCCCCTTCTTCTTCGGAGCGGCCACGAAATTTGATGAAGTGGTGCGTCATTCCTTGGCGGAGATGCCTAAGGTGAGGATCATCAGGATGAGGAGGGTGCCATTCATCGATTCCACAGGCTTGCATAACCTCCAGATACTTATCGAATCCTCACAGCGCGAGGGGATTGCCATAGTGCTTTCGGGAGTGAGGGAGAATGTGCATATAGATTTGGAAAAGGCCGGCATCGAACGCCTTCTCCCGAAGGATTGCATCTGCGACCATATCTCGAAGGCGGTGGTGATCGCCAACCGCATCGCCGACAGCGCCGTCTGATCTTCTATCGGGGCTCTCTATCGGGGCTCTCTATCGGCGCACCGGAGGCGCTGGCACCAGTACAAAAGGGCTCCGCGCCCTTTTTTCTTTCTCCATCCTTTTTCTCCTTTTTCTCCTTTTTCTTTCTCCATTCTCTTTCTCCTTTTTCTTTCTCCATTCTTTTTCTCCTTTCTCCTTTTTCTTTATCTATATATTCTTCCGGAATTATATTTCCGGAAGATTGAAAATAAAAATGGCATCCAATTTGTTATAATATAAATAATATTATTTTTTTTCTCATCATCCCGCCGGGATGGCGGGCTAATGTATATGACAAATTGAAATGGCAAATAATAAAAGATTTAAGAAAAAAGACCTTCAGGATCTGATCCTCGAATTTCTGCAGAAACAAAATAAACAGAGTTTTAATTATAAGCAAATATCCTTCGGTATAGGTGCCACAAATCCGGCCAACCGTATGGATGTGATCAATCTACTTGATGAACTGGCCGCCGGCGATGTGATTCAGGAGGTGGAACTGGGCAAATACAAAGCCAAGGGCTCCTTCGGGACTGAGAATGTGGGTTATTTCGTGCGTCGGTCCAACGGCAAGAATGCAGTGGTGATCGACGACGAGATGATCAATGTGGCCGAGCGTAATTCCATGCATGCCCTCAATGGCGACAAGGTGCGCGTGATGGTATCGGCCGCCCTTCGCGGCAATGCCCCCGAAGCGCGGGTGATCGAGATTGTGGAGGCCAAGGACCAGACATTCATCGGCACACTCAAGATCGATAAGAATTATGCGGCGCTCGTGACCGATTCCAAATTCCTTGCCGCCGATATCATAATCCCCAAAGGGAAGCTCAAGGGAGGCAAGGATGGCGACAAGGCCGTGGCGCGTATCACGCAATGGCGCGACGATGAGATGAATCCGCGAGGTGAGGTGATAGATATCCTCGGCAAGAAAGGGGAGAACACCGCAGAGATGCACGCCATACTGGCTGAATTCGGTCTTCCCTATAAATATCCTGCCGCCGTGGAGAAAGCTGCCGAAAAGATCGATGCCGGTATCACCCCCGAGGAGGTGGCCAAGCGCGAGGATTTCCGCAAGGTGACCACTTTCACCATCGACCCCCGCGATGCCAAAGACTTCGACGACGCTCTCTCTATCCGCCAGCTTGCCAACGGCAACTGGGAGGTGGGAGTGCATATCGCCGATGTGACCCATTATGTGAAACCCAATTCCATCATCGAGAAAGAGGCCAAGCAGAGAGCCACGAGCGTGTATCTTGTGGACCGCACCATCCCCATGCTTCCTGAACGTCTCTCCAACGGTATCTGCTCGCTGCGTCCCAATGAGGAGAAACTCACCTTCTCCGCCATCTTCGAGCTTGATTCGAAGGCAAACGTGGTCAACAGCCGCATCGGACGCACCGTGATCGAGAGCGACCGCCGATTCACCTACGAAGAGGCCCAGGAAATCATAGAGAAAGGTGAAGGCGACTATGCGCGCGAATTAAAGGTGCTCAACGACCTGGCAAAACAGCTCCGTCACAAACGCTATGAAGCCGGTGCCCTCGAATTCGACCGTGCGGAGGTGCGCTTCGAGATAGACAAGGATGGAAAGCCCGTATCGGTATATTTCAAAGAATCAAAGGATGCCAACAAGCTCATAGAGGAATTTATGCTGCTGGCCAACATGACTGTGGCCGAAAGCATCGGGAAGGTGCCCAAAGGGAAGAAAGCGAAGAGTTTCGTGTATCGTGTACACGACAATCCCGACACCGAGAAACTCTCCAACCTCTCTCTGATAGCCTCCCGCTTCGGATATAAGATCGCCACCGACGGCAAAGCCAAAGAGATCAATAAGAGTGTGAACCGTCTGCTCCGCGACGTGAAAGGGAAAGGGGAGGAGAATATGCTCTCTATCCTTGCCATCCGATCTATGGCCAAGGCGGTATATACCACTGAGAATGTGGGCCACTACGGACTCGCGATGGATTATTATACACATTTCACCTCGCCTATCCGCCGTTATCCCGACATGATGGTGCATCGTCTTTTGGCCAAATATGCCGACGGGGCAAGGAGCGCCGATGTGGTGAAACTGGAAGATGAGTGCAAACATTCCTCCGATATGGAGCAGCTCGCCTCCAATGCCGAGCGTGCCTCGATACGCTACAAGCAGGTGGAATTCATGCGCGACCGTCTCGGAGAGGTATATGACGGCGTGATTTCGGGTGTGACCGAATGGGGTCTCTATGTGGAGCTGGTGGATAATATGTGTGAAGGGCTGGTGCCCATCCGCGATCTTGCCGACGACTATTACGACCTCGACGAGAAGAATTATTGTCTGGTGGGCCGAAAGCACGGCAATAAATACACGCTGGGCGATCAGGTGAAGGTGCAGGTGGCACGTGCCGACCTCGACCGCAAGCAGCTTGATTTCGCCCTCATCTCCGATTCAGGCAATCCCAACAAGCCCATCGAGCAGCGCAAGCCCGGAAAGCGCCATGAACCCCGCAATGCAAAATCCAAAAAGAGAAAGAAATAACAACCTTAACTAATTTCCCCAAAACTCCAATTAAAATGAAAAAATACTTTGCGATAGCCCTTGCAGCCACCGCCGCCTCCCTCTCCGCACAGGAGAAGGGGGTGATCGTCTCCACGGATGCATACCGTTGGCAGGGCGACACCATCTATCAGAATGAATTTAAGGCCTGGGCTGAAAGTCCGGAGGAGATCCGGTCAACCTATAAAGGGCGCCCCGGATATTTCATGCCTGTCGAACAGACCTGGCGCCGCAAGAACGACCTCTCGCAATATCCGCGTCTGTCGGGCACCAATCTCCTTCATGAGGCTATCTTCAACATGGGTCTCGACGAGATGGTGAATGCCGTGGAGCCCGACACCACTCTGCGCACCGGAAAGGAATGGGCCGGCGTATGGACCCGCGATGTCTCATATTCAATCATCCTATCTATGGCCGCCCTGCAGCCCGAAGCCTCCATGATCTCGCTTATGAAGAAGGTCAACAAGAGCGGCCAGATTATTCAGGATACCGGTTCGGGAGGCGCCTGGCCGATCTCGACCGACCGCATGGTATGGGTGCTTGCCGCCTATGAGATATATAAGGTGACCGGCGATAAGGAATGGCTTAAGAAAGTGTATCCTATAGCTGTCAATTCTCTGGATAAGGATGAGAAGACCGTGATGTCGGCCAAAGGACTCGTGAAAGGGGAGACCTCCTTCATCGATTGGCGCGAGCAGAGCTATCCTCGCTGGATGCAGACCGCCGACATATCGCAGAGCGAGGCCATGGGCACCAATGTGATGTATGCCGCCGCTCTCGAAGCCACTTCCAAAATGGCCGCCGCCCTCGGCAAGAAGCAGGAGGCTGCCAAATATCAGGCTAAAGCATCCGCCCTCGCCGCAAATATCGACAAGACTTTCTGGATGGACGACAAGGGGTATTACGGAATGTACACTTACGGACGCGACAACATGATACTCAATCCGCGTCACGAGACTCTCGGCGCCTCACTGTCGATTCTTTATGATGTGGCTCCCGAAGCCCATCAGAAGTCGATTTCAGAGAATGCTCCCCAGACCGTATATGGAGCTCCTATATTCTGGCCCCAGATATCCGATATGCCGAGCTATCATAACAACGGGCTATGGCCTTTTGTGGCAAGCTATTGGACTCTCGCTCAGGCAAAGACCGGCAATGAAGAGGGCGTACTCGAAGGTATAGGATCGGTGTTCCGTCCCGCAGCTCTCTTCGCAACCAACAAGGAGAATCTAAACCTCGACAACGGTGACTATTTCACCGAGCTCAACTCCTCGAATATGCTCTGGTCGCTATCCGGAAACCTCGGAATCACCATGAGGATACTCTTCGGTATCCATTTTGAGGAGAACGGTATCAGGATAGCGCCTTTCGTGCCGCAGACCCTCGCCGCAACAAGATCACTCGACAATGTGAGCTATCGCGGCGCCACGCTCGACATAACCGTAAAGGGATTCGGATCGAAGGTGAAGAAGCTCACCCTCAATGGAAAAGATCTCAATCCTGCGGAGGTGATTCCGGCTTCGAAGCTTAAGGGAGTGTGCAAGATAGTGGTGGAGATGGATAATCTCCCCATCGAGAAGATGAAAGTGAACCGTGCCGGCAACAGCAAGGCTCCTCTTACCCCGATCACACGTCTTGCATACGATCCTTCTCTGGCTAAAGCGGGCGAAGAATTCAGGATGAACGTGATGGAATGGAACCCGATAGAATATATCGGGAAATACCTTGTGATCCGCGATGGCAAGGTGGTAGGAGAGACCCGAGAGACCCGCTATATACTTGATGATCCCGGCGAATGGCAGGTGATCGGTGTGGCCGGTGACGGCACGCAATCATTTGCTTCGGAGCCCCTGAGCAACCGTCGGGCAGAGAAGCTTTTCTTCCCCACCTCAACCTCTTCCTTCACCATGACTTCTCCCGAACTGAGCTATCCACCCAAAGAGAAACAGAGCGGATGGTCGGGAAAGGATGGTTTTGTGGAAATCGACAAGACAAGCTCGCAGATGGTGGTGGAGACGGAGGTGCCCGAGCCAGGACTCTACTCTTTCTCAGTGCGATATGCCAACGGAAACGGACCTGTGAATACCGAGAACAAGGCTGCCATACGCACCCTCACACTCGATGGAAACAAGGCCGGCACAGTAGTGATGCCCACCCGAGGAGTGGCCAACTGGAACGACTGGGGAATGTCGAACAGCATAGTGCTTCCGCTTGAAAAGGGCAGACACTCCATCGGTATCATCTATCTTCCCGAAGATGAAAACATGAATATCGACACCAATCATGCCATCATCGACTATGTGCTGATGCAGAAACTTTGATGCGACATGATGCAGCATGATGCCACATGATTTCACATGATGCATCTTGATTCATCATGATTCATCATGATTCAGCCTAATCAAATTGCAAGCTTTTGGAATGGCCGGAAAAAGCTCAAGAATAAAAAAATTGAGAAATTTTTGGCCATTCCAAAAAAATATAGTAATTTTGTACCCGGGTGAGTCCTATACGACTTGCTCCCCATGAATCCCCCAGGTCTTGACCGAAGCAAGGGTAGTGGGTTGTAGCGGTGCGATGTAGGTCGCTCGCCCATTTGCCTCTTTAGCTCAGTTGGCCAGAGCACGTGATTTGTAATCTCGGGGTCGTTGGTTCGAATCCGACAAGAGGCTCCAACAAGTTCTTTTAGGGCTTGACTTTCATGTTTTTCATAATTTTGTTTTGGCGGCAAGCTCTATCATGAAGCGGGCCGTTTTTTTTAATTTAATCATGATGCGACATGATCTGTCATGATTTCTCATGATGCATCATGAAGAATCATGGGAAATCATGAAGTGAGATGGGAAATCATGAAGCGACATGGGAAATCATGAAGCATCATGATGCAACATGAAAATTTTTATAATTATGATAATCCATAATGCCACTTTCATGGTGAGAAGAGATCTTGAGGCCGACCTTGTGGGCTGGCTCAAGGAGCAGTTGGCTGCGATGCAGTCGGAGGGTGTAGCCCGGATGGGGGAGGGATGCAATCCCCGTGTGTCGGCGATGCGTGAGGCCGGCGGGATCTCCCACCATCATGCCGACGCAGCAAGCGTGGCTTTCCAGATCGAATTCCCCGATATCCCCTCGGCGAAGATATGGAGCGACCGATCTTTCACACCGCTCGCCGAAGCCTTCACCTCCCGCTATGGAGAGGAATCAATGGCCTTCACATCTCTATTCGAGATTTTATAGGGCATCATGATGAATCATGAGAAATCATGATGCATCATGGGAAATCATGATGAATCAGGGGAAATCATGAAGCGACATGAGAAATCATGAAGCGACATGAGAAATCATGAAGCATCATGGGAAATTATGAAGCGACATGAGAAATCATGATGCATCATGAAGAATCATGGGGAATCCTGAATTTTAAAATGAATCTGAAAGACTACGACCGCATAATTATTGGCATCGACCCCGGCACCAACGTGATGGGATATGGTGTGCTGGGAGTCCGGGGAAAAACTCCGGAAGTGATCGTCATGGGTGTGATAGAGCTGAGTAAATTCGAGAGCCATTACAAGCGTCTCCACCGCATCTATGAGCGTGTGTCGGGGCTTGTGGCCCAGTATCTCCCCGACGAGATGGCTATCGAGGCCCCTTTTTATGGAAAAAATGTGCAGTCGATGCTCAAGCTCGGAAGAGCCCAGGGGGTGGCGATGGCGGCAGCTCTGGTGCGCGATATCCCCATTGCCGAATATGCCCCGTTGTCGATAAAGCAAGCCGTGACAGGCAGGGGATCGGCCTCGAAGGAACAAGTGGCACAGATGCTGCAGAGAATACTGAAGATTCCCAAAGAGAACATGCCCAGACTCGCCGATGCCACCGACGCCCTGGCAGCCGCCCTGACCCATTTTTACGAAACCGGCAAACCGCAACTACCCAAAGGCCCCTCATCCTGGGCTCAATTCATTGCCCAACACCCGGGCAGAATCGTATCAGGAGGAAAAGACCGTCCGGGAATCAAAAAGTGATAATTTATCCTCCATATTTTTAATTGTTGGAATTATTAGGTATATTTGCATTCTAAAGCGGTATAAAGGATTATTATTCCTTCTGCCGCATCAAAATACCGGAAAAACAATATAAAATACACATATGGATAAATATCAACAGGCAATAGCTGCAAGCAAGGTCATCACAGATGATGCCGCTGTGGCAGCAGAAGTGGCTAAAATCATGGAGAAAGCTCCGGAATATGCCACTCCGGAGACTTATAAGTTTCTTTTCAGTTCCATCGATCTCACCACCCTTTCTACCGAAGACAGCGTGAAGAGCGTGGCCCGTTTCACACAGCGTGTCAACGATTTCGACAACGATTTCCCCCAATACAAGAATGTAGCCGCCATCTGCGTATATAGCAACTTCGCCGAAGTGGTCAAGACTCACCTCGATGTGGAGGGAGTGGATATCGCCGTCGTGGCCGCCGGATTCCCTTCGAGCCAGACATTCGATGCAGTGAAGATCGCCGACGTGGCCCTCGCTGTGGAGGCCGGTGCCAACGAAGTGGATATAGTGATGAATCTCGGTATGTTCCTCGATGAGGATTATGAGGATCTTTGCGACGAGATAGCCGAGCTCAAGCACGCTGCCAAGAAAGCGAAACTTAAGGTGATTCTCGAGACCGGTGCCCTCAAGACAGCCGAGAATATCAAGAAAGCATCGGTGCTGGCGATGTATAGCGGAGCCGATTTTATCAAGACCTCTACCGGCAAGATATATTACGGGGCAAGCCTGGAGGCAGCCTGGGTGATGTGTCAGTGCATCAAGGAATATTTCGAGACCACAGGCCGGAAGGTAGGCTTCAAGGCCGCCGGCGGAGTGAGAACAGCCGAGGAGGCTGTGGCATACTATACAATCGTGAAGGAAGTGCTTGGCGATGAATGGCTCAATCAGGATCTTTTCCGTATCGGGGCAAGCTCACTGGCCAACAACCTCCTCTCCACAATGGAAGGCAAGGAAGAGAAATATTTCTGATCAAAGCCTCCAGGGAAGCCGATAGCAAGGATTGAAGTTGTTTAAACAACTTCATTAACAGGATTTTCGAATATATTCCAATCCCCTCTGAAATATTATGAAATTAAAGAATTTACTTAAAGTGTCGTTGGTGCTCCTCTTGGGAGCATCAGCAACTCTTTCTGCCTATGCGCAGAAAGATCAGAAAGAAGGGAAGGCACGTTTCGGAGTAGCCTTCTATAACCTTGAGAACCTCTTCGACACCATCAACAACAACGGCAAGTATGACCTTGAGTTCTCCCCCGAAGGGAAAAACCGTTGGGACGGCAACAAATACCGGTCCAAGATCAAGAATCTGGCCTATTCCATCTCCAAGATGGCCACCCCTACCACTCCAATGGGGCCGGCCATCATCGGTGTGAGCGAGATCGAAAACGAAAGCGTGCTCAATGATCTGGTGAAGGCCGATGCGATAAAGAACTGGAATCTTCAGGTGATCCATCACGACAGTCCCGACCGCCGCGGAGTGGATGTGGGTCTGCTTTATAATCCACGCTTCTTCAGGCCGATACGAGTGACCAATCACACTCTTGTGGTGCCCGAACTTCCCAATTTCAAGACCCGCGACCAGATGTGTGTTTTCGGTCTGCTCGGTGGAAGCCGTGTGGCGGTGATCGTGAATCACTGGCCCTCACGCCGTGGAGGGGAGAAGGAGAGCAGCTGGCTGCGTGAAGCCGCCGCCGCCCTTTCCAAGCAGATAGCCGATTCTCTCTATCAGATCGACCCCGATATGGGTATCATAATCATGGGCGACCTAAACGATGATCCTCACAATAAAAGTGTTGCCGAGACCTTGGGAGCAAAACGCGACAAGGAGAAAGTGGATGCTCACGGATTCTACAATCCTTTCTGGGAGAAACTCGACCAGGGAATAGGATCATATATATACCGCGGCAGCTGGGACCTTTTCGACCAGATTATCGTGAACGGTAACCTCACCCAATCCAAGAACGGTCTTACTTATGAGGATGCCAAGGTGCTCAACGACCAGTTCCGTCTCCAGCAGGACGGCCAGTACAAGGGATATCCCAAGCGCACTTTTTCCGGCGGAGTCTGGCTCGACGGATATTCCGACCATCTCCCCACAGAAATCTTCCTCATAAAGGAGATGAATCAATGATATGAATCATGAGAAATCATGAAGCAACATGAAAATTGATAAATCATGATTTCCCATGAAGCATCATGATAAATCATAAAAATTCCGATAATACTAAATTCCTAATCTAATGCGTATAAAATTAACCTTACTTATGCTGCTGTGTGCGGTGGTTCCGGCCCTGGCCGCCACCGGACTGAAAGGCACCGTGGTCGATGCGTCGAGCGGAAAGGCTATATCTGATGCCAACGTGCTCCTGCGCGACCAACCCGTTTTCGTTACCACCTCCTCCGATGGTACGTTCTCCATCTCAAAAGCCTCCGCCGGCCGGGATGTGCTCCAGATCGTGGCTTTCGGATATGAGGATGTATTCATAGATGTGGATATCACGGCCGATATGGTGAAAGATCTTGGAGAGATCCGTATGGCCGCCTCCGGCTATGACGGTGCGTTCCTGAATTCCGACGAGTTTATCTTCGACGAGGAGCAGATCGCCGATGACGAAGGGATGACCCAGAGCGTGGGAACCATCCAGGGAGCCACCGACGACATCTTCTACCAGATGTCGAGATATAACTTCTCAGCCGTATATTACAAACAGCGCGGTCTCGACAATACCTGGAACACCAACTTCATCAACGGTATCGACTTCAACGACCCGATGCGCGGACAGTTCAGCTATTCCAGCCTCGGAGGCCTCACATCCACCGCTTTCCGGTCGAAGAGCGTGAGTCTGGGCAGTGAAGCTGCCGCTTACGGCATCGGAAGCATCGGCGGATCAAGCAATACCACCACCTATGCATCCGAATATGCGCCCGGATTCCGCGGGAGTCTGGCCTATACCAACTCCAACTATATGGCCCGCGTGATGCTCCAATACAGCACCGGCGTGACACGCAACGGATGGGCTTTCTCAGCATCGCTCATCGGCCGTTATGCCAATGAGGGCGTGATCGAGGGCACATTCTATAACTCCTTCGGATATGCCCTGAGCCTGCAGAAGATCTTCAACGACCGTCACTCGCTCAACCTCTCCACATGGGGAGCACCTACCGAACGCGCCACTCCCGGCACCTCCGTGCAGGAAGCCTACGATCTGGCCGGATCAAATCTCTACAATCCGTCATGGGGATATTTCAACGGTAAGAAGCGGTCCTCAAGAGTGGTGAAGAGTTTCGACCCTTCGGCCACACTCAACTGGATTTTCAAACCCAAGCAAGGCACCATCCTCAACACAGCAGTGGGATTCCGTCACAACGCTTATGCGCAGAGCCGCCTCAACTACTACGGCCAGAACCCCGCTCCCGACTATTACAGCAAGCTCCCCAGCTACTGGCTCCCCACAGCCGATCCCGGCACGGAGGTATATGACGCGCAGCTCGCCCAATATGACCTCGTGTCCGACCTCTGGCGCAACGACCAGAGCATCCGTCAGATCGACTGGGATGCAATCTACCGTTCCAATGTCCTCAACCGCGAGAACTTCGACCGCAATCCCGAATATGCCGGTCAGTCATCGACAATCCTCGAATACAACCACACCAACACCACCCAGTGGATGCTGAATTCCTACATCAATCATCGCCTCAACGACTCCATGACCCTTCAGGGAGGTATCAACGTAACCTATAGCGACGCTCACTATTTCAAGACCGTGGCTGATCTTTTAGGCGGTGAATTCTGGCGTGATGTGGATACATATTCAGAGCGCGACTTCGGAGGAAGCACCGACAAGCTCCAGAACGACATGCGCAATCCCAACCGCCTCGTAACAGACGGCGACGTATTCGGATACGACTACAACATACGCCATCTCATGGCCCGCGCCTGGCTCCAGAACCAGATCGTGACCAATCACTGGAACATCAACTATGGCGGCGAGATCAACTATGTCAACTTCATCCGTCACGGCAATATGCAGAACGGACGTGCTCCCGAAAACTCCTATGGATCGGGCGAACGCCACACTTTCGACAACGCCTCCATCAAAGCCGGCGCCACATATAAGCTCAACGGCCGAAACTATTTCGTGGCACACGCAAGCTATGGCACACGCGCTCCCCGTCCCTACGACGCATACGTGTCGCCCAGAACAAAGGATGACGCCGTGCCGGGCCTCAAATCAGAAAGATTCCTCTCAGGCGACATAGCATACGTGTGGAACTACAAGAATTTCCGTGGTTCGATCTCCGGATTCTACACTCATGTATGGGATGCGATGAAGCACACCGGTTTCTATGACTACGACCTCAACAGCTTCATGAACTATAACATTTCCGACCTTGAGACAGAATACAAGGGCGTTGAGCTCGGTCTCGAATATAAATTCATGACCGGTCTGAGCGCAAGAGTCGCAGCCAATTTCTCCCGTTACCAATACAAGAACAACCCGATGGGAGTGCGCAACTACGACAACGGATCAGAGGAGGATGTATATCGTCAGGTATTCCTTAAGAATTACTTCATCGGATGCGCTCCACAGCAGGCCTACAGCATCGCGGTAAATTATAACATCAGCCAGTGGTTTTTCGAAATCAATGCCAACTATCTGGCCGACAACTACTACGACCTATCATTCGCCCGTCATGAAGAGATGCCCGGTCTTTGGAAGGTATGTCAGAGCGAGGAGGAATACGATGCACGTCGCCGCGAGATCATCAAGCAGGACAAGCTCAAGAATGCCTTCGTGATGAACCTCTCCATCGGCAAGCTGATCTATCTTAAGTGGGGATCGCTCAACTTCAACCTCTCGGTCAACAACCTTCTCAACAACCGCAACATCCAGATGCGCGGATGGCAGGATGGTAAGTTCGACTTCACCAACTATACCACCACCAAGTTCGCCAACAAGGTGTCTTATGCCCAGGGAATCCGTGTATTCTTCAATGTGGGTATCAGATTCTGAGGCTACGAGATCAGAGGCTAATAGAAGTCAAAAGAACAACCAATAAAAGCAAAATAAGAAATGAAATATATAAAAAGCATATTCCTGGCGGCTTTGGCGGCCCTCTCCCTCACAGCCTGTGACGGTGACCAGGCCCTTCCGCCGATCAACAAGCCTGCAGGACTGGGCGACGCCAATCTTGGCAATGGTGAATGGAACACCCCTATGGCAGCATATCAGGCGGCACTCGGCACCGTGCCTCACGATGAATTCGGATACGACAAGAGCGAGTGTTGGGTCACCGGATATATCGTGGGATGGATAAATGTGGACATAAGCAATGCCAACCTCAATCTGTCGGCAGATTTCACTCTCCCGGCAGGTGTCAACACCAATATCATGATCGCCTCCGATCCTGAGGAGAGAAATCCTGATAATATCTGCACCGTGCAGCTCCCCAGCGGAGATGTGCGTAAGGCTCTCAACCTGGTGGATCATCCCGAGAACCTCGGATCACAGGTGACAATCTTCGGAACAGTAGGAAATAAATATTGCGGCCAATACGGAGTGCGCAGCGTATCGGATTTCGTATGGGGCGATGAAGGGAAGGAGCCCGACCCCAATATGGTGCTCCCGGCAGGTGCCCGCGAATTCTTCAGCGTGGATCTCACAAAGGGGATGGAAGGCTTCACATTCGATCAGGGCGATCCCTCGCAGGCCGGTTTCGAAACCTGGAAGCATAGTTCACAATATGGCTTGGTGGCAACCGGAGGCAAGACTCCGGCGGTGGTGACCGATGCCATGGCCGTCTCTCCGGTGATCGACCTCACCAACTATACCCAGATTCGACTGATGGTGCATCAGGCAGCCAACTATTTCACCAACTCAGCCAATTTCCTTCAGATGACATCCACACTCGTAAGAGTGGCCGGCGATTCGGAATGGAAGCAGCTTGAGGTGCCATATCCTCCCGCAGGAAATTCATGGACATTCGGCAATTCAGGATACATGATTCTTGACGACTATGCCGGAAAGAAGATCGAGATAGGTTTCCGTTACACTTCCACCTCATCGCTCTCCGGAACCTGGGAGATCGACAAGGTGTCGGTAGCGGGTGTATATTCAAAGTAATACGACCAAGAGATGAAAATCAAGAATATTTTCCGCGCAGCCCTCGCGCTGCTCGCTTTGGGAGGCCTTTCCTCCTGTCAGAACAGTTTTGACGACCCGGCGCTCACGGTGCCAGTGGCCAAGAACAAGGCCAACACCACCATAGCTGAATTCAAAAATATCTTCGCCGGTGAGAACATGCAGCTCTGTCCGCTAAAGGATGAGGCTTCCAAGACTCCTTATATCGTGAAGGGCCGTGTGATCTCCTCCGATGCCACCGGCAATATCTATCAGACCCTTTGTATCCAGGATGAGACCTCGGCCATGACATTCGCAATCCGTCGCGCCGGCCTCTATGATTTCTATCATGTGGGGCAGGAGATAGTGGTGGATCTCACGGGCCTCTGGGTAGGCAAATATTATTATCTCTTCCAGACCGGCTGGCTCGGTGAGAATTCCTACGGTGAGCCATCGATGAGCCGTGTGGATTTCTCGATCTTCCGCCAGCACGTGGAGCTTAACGGCAATCCCGATCTCAATGTGGAATATGTCACTCCGGCAGGAGACCGTCCCGACGGTTCGATGTATTGCATCATCGAGAATATCGACCAGCTCCCCACAAGCCCCGGAGAAGATTTCTATAATCTTCAGGGACAGCTTGTGGAATTCCGCAACGTGAAATTCGAAGGAGCCGGCGAGCTCCCTTACGCTCCCTATCAGGAATCGGTGAACCGCTATATCACCCAGCAGGGCAACACCTCCAAGCTGACCGTGCGCAATTCCGGCTATGCCACCTTCTATAACGAGATTCTTCCCGAAGGGACAGGCACCGTGCGCGGCATACTCTCTTATTATGCCTCCGACCCGAGCTATGCCACCACCGACGGATCCGTGAATGGATGGCAGCTCCTCATCCGATCCCTCGATGATGTGGAGTTTGATCAGAAGGGCCAGAAAGATGATCCCTATACCATCGAACAGGCTATGTCCATACAGGATCAGGGACGCAACGGTTGGGTGAAGGGTTATATCGTTGGTTCGGTGAAGGCCGGTGTGGGCAAGGTAACCTCCAATGCCGATATCATCTTCGGAAGCGATGCAGAGATGGACAATAACCTCGTGATCGCTACCTCTCCGGATGTGACCGACTGGAGCAAGTGTATGGCCGTGAACCTCCCTCAGGGCAGCGATATCCGCAAATATGGCAATCTTGCCGACAATCCCGCTGTATATAAGAAATCGATTCTCGTCAACGGTTCCCTTTCCGGCTTGCTCGGTCTCCCCGGCGTGCAGTGTCCCGGCACAACGGATAGCTTCGAAATAGACGGAGTGGTGATCGGTGGAGGAGACACCCCGGTGAATCCCGGCAACGGTAACGGCACCAAGGATAATCCTTATACCGTGGAGCAGATAATGACATCTACCGCAGATGCAGCCGATGTATGGGTGGAAGGATATGTGGTAGGTTACGTGCCCGACATGAAATTTGATGAAGCCGTATTCGGCAATACTCCCACGGAAGGATCCACCAACTATACCAACGGCACAAACCTCGTGCTCTCTTCCCAGCCGGCCGGATCGGCATCTGCGCTTAATTCCATCCCTGTGGGTCTATCCACATCGGTGCGATCGGTGCTTGCCATCTCCAAGAATCCTGAAATCTACGGCAAGAAAGTCAAGGTGAAAGGTAGTCTTGAGAAATACTTCGGACTCCGTGGCATAAAGTCGGTGAGCGAATATGAAATCGAAGGTGAAGGCGGAGGAGGCGGCAACGACACTCCGGTGCCCCCCGGTGCTTCGGGCTCGGGCACTGAGGCTGATCCCTTTAATGTAGAATATGTCACTTCCAGCACCACCGATGCCTCCGGGGTATGGGTGGTAGGATATGTGGCCGGTTATGTGCCGGATATGAAATGGGATGGGGCCGTATTCAGTGCGTCCGCACCGGCTACCGAATCCACCAATTATACCAACGGCACAAACTGTGTGCTCTCTTCGGTGCCCGCTGCTCAGGCCACTCTTGAAAATTCGATGCCCGTAGGACTATCTACTTCCGGAGATGTGCGTGCCAACGTGGCAGTCGGCAAGAATCCGGCCGCATTTGGAAAAAAAGTGATGCTCAAAGGTGATATCACCAAGTATTTCGGGCAGCGCGCGATGAAGAATGTAACGGAATATAAATTCCTCGACTGATATCTTCTTAGAAGAATATAAGGTTAAGCCGTGAATCGGAATCTCTCTGATTCACGGCTTTTTATGTTTACGGAGGCTAATCCGACACAACAAATTCCAATTGTGACCACTCCGTTTGTGATTCACAGGATTTTTAATTACATTTGCACAAAAGAAGGAAAAGAAGCGATATGGAGAAGAAACATATAAGATATCCGATAGGGGAGCAGTCTTTCAAGGTATTGAGGGAAGGTGGGTTTCTCTATGTGGATAAGACGGAATATATTGAGAAGATAGTAAATGGTTCTCAATATTATTTTTTAGGTCGTCCTCGTCGCTTCGGTAAGAGTCTTTTCCTCTCCACACTGAAATGTTTCTTCGAAGGGAGGCGTGAACTCTTCAAAGGACTCTATATCGACAGCACCGACTGGAAGTGGGAACCCTATCCTGTGCTCTATCTTGATCTAAACACTTCGGGATACCAAGAGGAGAATAACCTTGAAATCCTGATTGAGAATTATCTCCAGATAGAGGAAAACCGATACGGGATTGTACCGACACAGAAGGATCATACAGTGCGTATGGGCAATCTTATCCGCATCATGTATGAAAAGACGGGCAAGGGAGTTGTCATCCTTGTGGATGAATACGACAAGGCTCTGGTCAACAACATCCATAATCCGGAGCAATTCGAGATGTATCGCTCCAAGCTTGCATCGCTCTATTCCAACTTCAAGAGCTCGGCTGAATATATAAAGTTGGTCTTCCTTACGGGCGTGAGCCGGTTCGGTAAGCTCAGTGTGTTTTCGGCCCTCAATAATATTTTTGACATAACTTTTGATCTGGACTTCTCGGCGATATGCGGTATTACGGAGGCAGAGCTGAAGGAGAATTTCCGGGAAGGGATAGAAAGTCTTGCCGCTCGCTATAAGCGCAGCTATGAGGCGGAGCTTGCGGAGTTGAAACGTCATTACGATGGCTATCATTTCTCGGAGGAATGTCCCGACATCTACAATCCCTTCTCCCTTCTACAGGTGATGGCAAAAAGGAAATATGCCAACTACTGGATTTCCTCCGGCACTCCGCGACTTCTTGCCGAACAGCTTCGTCGCAACAATACTGATCTTGAAAAACTCATAGGGATAAAATGTCCTCAGAGTTCACTCGAAGGGCTCAATATCGAGAACATGACTCCTGAATCGCTTTTCTATCAGACGGGCTATCTCACAATCAAGGATTATGACATATCAGATGATCTATATACTCTTGGATTGCCTAATGAAGAAGTAAAGAAAGGCTTTTTCGAGTATCTGATGCCATGGTATTCCAAGATTAAGGAATCAGATGTGCATGTCTTCATCATAGATATGCGCAAGGAGATGGAATCAGGCGAAGTCGAATCATTCATGAAGCGGTTGGAATCGATGTTCGCCGGTTTCGGCTATGATCTCGAATTTGATGATGAGCGAAATGTGCAGAACGCTTTCCTGATCCTCTTCACCCTGCTCGGGATGAATATTGATGCGGAGGTACGCACCTCCGACGGCCGCATCGACCTCCTTGTGCGCACCCTGGAATATGTATATATAATGGAGTTGAAATTCGACGGCAGCCCCGAGGAAGCCCTCGAACAGATTCAACGAAAAGAATATTCCCTTCCCTGGGCTATAGATGACCGGAAGGTGATAGAGATCGGCATCAACTATTCCTCGGAAAAGCGACGCATCGACGGCTGGAAGGTCAGAATGTGATCACACGTCACTCCGTTACGGATAAGATTTTCTACAAAAACAATCATAATGAAAAGAATATACACCTTTCTCACACTGATATCCATAATTCTTCCTTCGGTATCGCTCCATGCAGGCTACCGGGAGGGATATTATTCGAAGATGGATGGGAAGCGCAGGGAATCCCTGAAGGCTGCCGCCAAGGAATGTGTGCGCAATCATATCACCCTCGAATACTATGAATTACCCAACTACTGGCAATATTCCGATGTATATCCGGAGCTTGTGAATGGCTGCCGGAGATGGTGGGATATGTATTCGGATGCCATCTATCTCATCCGTGAGGGACAAAGCGGAAAGAGCAGTTTCTCGGCCAACAAGATGCAGCGCGAGCACAGTGTGCCCAAATCGTGGTGGAAGCAGTCGGGCAGCGTGGAATATACTCCGGCCTATTCCGATATGTGGAATCTTTATCCTTCCGACGGGGCAGCCAACCAGGCGAAGCTTAACTATCCGCTCGGGCCTGTAGCCAATGCCGGATATGATAACGGGGTTACGAAAGTGGGAGGCACGCTCGCCGGATTCGGAGGAGGCAGCGCATACGTATTCGAGCCCGGAGACGAATATAAGGGTGACTTCGCAAGGGCCTTCTTTTATATGGCCACTGTGTATGATGACATCAACTGGGTGATCAATTATATGTTTCAGAAAAACGATTACCCCACACTTCGCGAATGGGCCTACAACATGCTCCTCGACTGGGCGCGTCAGGATCCGGTGAGTCAGAAGGAGATCGACCGTAATAATGTGGTGGAGCAATATCAAGGCAACCGCAATCCCTTTGTGGATTTCCCCGAGTTGGCCGAATATATATGGGGCACCCGCACCACTGAAACCTTCTATGTCTCGGAACAGGAGAGCAGCGATCCCACACCGCCTATCACGGGCGATCCCGAAATTACCATGCCTGTCAATGGCGAGAGTCTCGACTTCGGTCAGATAGCCGCAGGGCAACAGGTGAGGAGAGTGCTTCAGATATCGGGGAGCAATCTCACGGAGCCACTCTCGGTCAGAGTGGTGGCTACCGGCAATAACCGAGGTGTATTCATGGCAGAGACCACCACTATCCCTGCCGCCACGATGAATCAGAATCAAGGCTACCTTCTCGGCATCACCTTTGCCCCGGCAGTGCCCGGAGATTATGAGGCGAAGGTAACCCTTTACGACGGAGGACTTGACTCAAGCATAGCCGTTACCCTGAAGGGAGAAGCCCTTGAACGCCCCGAGATGGAGATTCTCACAGCCTACGAGCCATCCGATCTCACTCCTTCCGGCTATACCGCGCGCTGGAGCGAGCCTTCCGGAATCGCAGACTATTACATAGTGACCCGCGTGAGGACTGTCAACGGCAACGAAGAGAGCGACAGTTATGAGACCGGAGAAACCTATTATACATTCACAGATAGGGATCCTGAGACGGCAGAAAGTTATTATGTTGCGTATTCACGTCTTGGAATCACCTCCGAGCCGAGCAACATGATATATATCGCTCCGGAAACAGGTATTGAAGATATAATGGAAGAGTCACCGGTAAGAATCCTGATGGTGCCGGGAGGCTTTATGGTGAGATGTGACGGACAACGGCAGGGACTGCGTATCCATGACATGAGCGGACGCTGCCTGAGTGAGCCAGAGAATGTGACCGACCGACAGATTTTCATCCTGCCTGCCGGTATATATACCGTGACAGCCCCCGGACTCAGACCGGTAAAGATAATGGTGATAGGCTGATATTGCAGGGAGATAACCGAAGTCTGAGTAGATAAACCTTTTAGGGTAAAGAAATGTTAATAAAGCAGTGGGGGATAAGACTCCTCCGCTACCTTATTATTAAAACATGCAAAATTATGGAAGATAACAAAACTTATATCGTCAGTCTGGGTGACACCAGAAAATATCGTGCCACAGGCGCACAGTTGAAAGAATATGAAGAGGAGCTTAAGAAATATCTGAGCAAAGAGTTTGCCGGGGAGCCTGTCAATTTCTACGATAGAGCCACAGTGGAGGAGACCGGCGATGCGTCTGCATATCCTGAACTTACCCATGTGGAATTCGAGAAAGTGAAGACCGACCTCAAGAGGCAGATAGAAGTTCGCAATGAAGATAAGGAGATGGATTCCGATGCTCCTTATTCGGATGTGGATAAAAGTGCCATCTGATCGACGAAGGGGAAATAAATAGTAAAATTACACTGAAAAGTTCGAAAAATGTATATTTATACATTTTTCGAACTTTTCAGTGTAAAGAGAGGAAATATTTATAGATAAAGGGATAGGCATTTGGGCTTGTAAAATCTCTTTGAATATATTATCTTTGCCGAAAAGAAATGAACATGAAAGCGATACCGGAAAGAATGAGCGGCTATGCCATCGGTCAGCAGGATTTCAGCGTGCTGAGGGAAAGAGGAAGCATATATGTGGACAAGACG
Organism: uncultured Porphyromonadaceae bacterium; assembly: GCA_947177405.1. Taxonomy (GTDB): domain Bacteria; phylum Bacteroidota; class Bacteroidia; order Bacteroidales; family Muribaculaceae; genus Lepagella. The sequence continues at coordinate 23,861 of CAMWUJ010000009.1, forward strand.
GAATTCGTGGAGAAGATCGTAAGATCAAAAAACAACTATTTCTTCCTTGCCCGTCCTCGACGATTCGGTAAAAGCCTATTCCTATCCACGTTAAGGTATTTCTTCGAAGGTAAGAGAGAGCTTTTCAAAGGTCTTTACATAGATACCATCGAGTGGGACTGGGAGGAATACCCGGTGCTTCATCTTGACCTGAATACCGACAGGTATGCCGATCAGGGGAAATTGGATCCGGTTCTGGATTATCTCTTCAGAAGATGGGAGGAGAAATATAATGTGCAGGATGTAGAGGGAGACTATTCTCAAAGATTCAAAGCCATTATAGAGGCTGCTCATGAGAATACAGGGCGCAAGGTTGTAATCCTTGTAGATGAATACGATAAGCCTCTTGTAGGGAATCTCAATAGGAAAGATAATTTCGAGCATTACCGTTCGGCGTTGGGAGCGCTCTATTCCAATTTCAAAAGCTCGGCTGAACATATAGAGCTCGTGCTTCTTACCGGTGTGAGTCGCTTTAGCAAGCTTAGTGTCTTTTCCGACCTCAACAATCTTCGCGATATCACTTTCGATAATGAGTATGCCGACATCTGCGGCATCACGGAAAAGGAGCTGCTCGAGTATTTCCGGGAAGGAATTGACCGGCTGGCGGCAAAAATGGAAGTGGAGTATGAAAGTGCTCTGAAAAAGCTGAAAAAGAGTTATGACGGCTATCGCTTTGCAGGCGAAGGAAGCGATATCTACAATCCATGGTCGCTGCTGAACGCCTTGAACAGTTTGAGAATAAGTTCCTTCTGGACCGATACAGGCTATCCGATCCTCATAATGGAATCGCTCAAACGAGTCCATGCGGATCTGGAAAAGACTTTCAACATTCGCTGCCGTGAATCAGCGCTCAAGGGAGGGGATCTTCTTAACCCCGATCCTACTTCCCTTTTGTATCAGACCGGGTATATAACGATAAAGAATTATAACCCTCGCACCGATACATATCGTCTGGGAATCCCTAACGAGGAGGTGAAACGAGGACTCTACGAATTCCTCATACCCTATTACGCAAAGGTGAGAAGAGGCACCACTGACCAGCTTGTAGTTGAGATGGTGGAGTGTTTCATCGAAGGTGATCCGGAGGAGGCAATGCATGCTCTTCAAGCCTTTTTCGCCGGTATTGATTATAAGATGAGGATAGACAACGAAAACAATTTCCATAACGCATTCTATCTTCTGACCCACATCATCGGGCTTGATACCAAGACCGAAGTCCACACCTCCAACGGAAGCATAGACCTCACCATAGACACCGACGACTTTCTCTATATCATCGAACTTAAATATGACCATTCCGCCCAAGAGGCATTGCAGCAGATAGAGGAGAAGAGGTATGCCCGGCCATGGCAGAACGAAGACCGGGAGGTTTTCCTCATCGGTGCGTCTTTCTCATCGAAAACCCGCTGCATCGAGGACTGGAAGATAAAGCGTCTGATATAGTTTTATACACTCCTATTACCCTTCCGGCCTAATTTTTGCATACAATCCGAAAAATTATTAATCGAAAGAGACTTAAAGCGGAAAAGAATTTGTAATTTTACGCCAAATATCAAGGAACGATGTATCATAAATACGATTATCTGGTGATTGGCTCCGGAATAGCGGGCATGAGTTTCGCGCTCAAAGTGGCCCGTGAAGGAGGGAAAGTGGCGATGATATGCAAGACCACCCTTGAGGAAGCCAACACAAATCTGGCCCAGGGAGGTGTGGCATCGGTCACCAACCTTGAGGTGGATGACTTCGACAAGCATATCAACGACACTATGATAGCCGGCGACTGGCTCAGCGATCCCCGTGCCGTGGAGCAGGTGGTGAAGAAAGCACCCGGACAGATTCAGGAACTCCTCGGCTGGGGTGTGGAATTTGACCGGGATGAATCAGGATCATTCGATCTTCACCGCGAGGGAGGACATTGTGAATTCCGTATCCTCCATCATGCCGACAACACAGGCGCCGAGATACAGCGCAGCCTGGTGGAGGCAGTGAAGCGTGACCCCAATATCGACATCTTCGAGCATCACTTCGCAGTAGAGATAATCACGCAGCATCATCTCGGAAAAGTTGTCACACGACGCACCCCCGATATCACCTGCTACGGCGCATACGTGCTTAATGAGGAGACCGGGCGCGTCGATACATTCCTTGCCAAGGTCACGGTTATGGCCACCGGAGGCACCGGTGCGGTCTATACCACCACCACCAATCCTCTGATCGCTACCGGCGATGGAATAGCGATGGTGTATCGAGCCAAAGGCACAGTGAAGGATATGGAATTCATACAGTTCCATCCCACTGCCCTCTATCATCCCGGCGACCGCCCCTCTTTCCTTATCACCGAGGCCATGCGAGGATACGGAGCCGTGCTCCGCAACCTCGACGGAGAGGAATTCATGCATAAATACGATCCCCGGCTCTCGCTGGCTCCACGCGACATCGTGGCCCGTGCCATTGATTCCGAAATGAAGCTTCACGGACACGACCATGTCTATCTCGACGTTACCCATAAAGATCCCGAGCAGACCAAAAAGCACTTCCCCAACATTTATGAGAAATGCCTGTCGCTGGGGATCGACATCACCAAAGATATGATACCCGTGGCTCCGGCCGCCCATTATCTTTGCGGCGGCATAGATGTGGATCTGAACGGCTGCAGCAGCATCGACCGTCTGTATGCCATCGGGGAGTGCAGCCGCACCGGTCTGCACGGAGGCAACCGTCTGGCCAGCAATTCGCTGATCGAGGCTGTGGTATATGCCGACACCGCGGCACGACACGCCATGGAGAGAGTGAAAGATCTCGACATACGCCACGATGTGCCCGAATGGAACGACGAAGGCACCGCGCATCCCGAAGAGATGGTGCTTATCACCCAATCGGAAAAGGAAGTGAACCAGATAATGTCTTATTATGTTGGAATCGTAAGGAGCGACTTGCGCCTCAAGCGTGCATGGAACCGTCTCGACATCCTATATCAGGAAACCGAGGCTCTATTCAAGCAGAGTAAGCCTACCCGGCAGCTCTGCGAGCTCCGCAACATCATCAATGTGGGATATCTGGTGATGCGTCAGGCCATGGAGCGCAAAGAGAGCCGTGGCTTGCATTTCACCGTGGATTACCCTCATCCAAAGTTAGAAAATAATGATTAAAAAATCGTATAGATTATTCGGAGCGGCCGTAATCGCGTCGCTCGCGGCAGGCAGTTTCTTCGTTTCGGCCCAACAGAGCCATGATTCTGCCCTTGGCCGAAACCTCACCACCTTCAATTCCATAGTCAAGGAGCTGGAGATGAACTATGTGGATTCCCTCAAACCCGACGAGAGCATCCGCAAGGCCATTGATGCCCTCCTATCCACTGTGGATCCTTACACCGAATATTACAATTCAGACGATCAGGAGCAACTCCAGCGCATGACCACCGGAGAATTCGGCGGCATCGGAAGCTATATCATGCAGCGCGACGGCAGCAGCTATATATCCGGGCCGATGGAGGGAGCTCCGGCCCAGCGTGCAGGTCTTAAGGCCGGCGACCATATCCTGCGCGTGGATACCACCGATGTCTCCAAAAAGGGGAGTAACGAGGTGACCAAGCTGCTGCGCGGACAGGCCGGCACCACGGTGAATGTGACAGTGGCAAGACCATACGTGCAGGATAGCATCATCAGCGTCTCGATCGAGCGCGCCAAGATTCAGGAACAGAGTGTGCCCTATTCTGCCGTGAAGGGCAACACAGGATATATCCGCATCACAAGCTTCATCGATAAGACTCCGCAGGAGGTGAGCGATGTGCTCGAAGGTTTCAAGGCCAATCCCGAAGTGAAGAATATCGTGATCGACCTCCGTGGCAACGGAGGCGGACTCGTGGAAAGTGCCGTGGAGGTGGTAGGCAACTTCCTGCCTAAAGGCACCGAAGTGCTTCGTATGAAATATAAGGATGCAGCTCAGGAGAAGGTATATAAGACCACGCGCACACCTCTCTTCCCCGATATCCCTCTGGCAGTGCTTATCGACGGAGCTACAGCATCGGCTTCCGAGATCACAGCCGGCGCTCTTCAGGACTACGACCGCGCCGTGCTCGTGGGTAGCCGCAGTTTTGGAAAAGGATTGGTGCAATCCACCCGGCCTCTCCCTTATTCAGGAGTGTTGAAGCTTACTGTGGGGAAATATTATATCCCCTCCGGACGCCTTGTGCAGGCTCTCGACTATTCCCATCGCAATCCCGACGGATCGGCGGCCAGGGTGCCCGACAGTCTCACCAATGTGTATCACACCAAAGCCGGACGCGAAGTCAGGGATGGTGGCGGTCTGCGACCCGACTCTACCGTGGAATGGGGAAAAGTGAACCGTCTGGTATATAATGCAGTGTCGGATAACTGGATTTTCGACTATGCCACCCGCTATGCCGCCGAGCATCCCGAGCTTGTGCCTGCTGAGGAATTCGAGATCTCCGATGATTTATACGCCGACTTCAAGAAGAGTATCGATCCCGAGCGGTTCAAATATGACAAGGCTTGCGAGGAGATGGTGAAGGCTCTGCGCGAGACCGCCGAGGCCGAGGGATATATGAACGACGAGACAAAGGCTCAGATCGACACCCTTGCCAAACTCCTTACCCATAATCTTGACCACGACCTCGACACCCATCGCAAGGAGATAGAGGAATACCTCGGATCGGAAATTGCCAGCCGGTATTATTATGACCGCGGGAAGATAGGATATGAGCTTAACCGCGACAAGGGATTCGACAAGGCGGTTGAAATTCTCAACAACCCTTCGCTCTATAACGAGATATTGGGGAAGAAAACCTCCAAGACAGCCGAGAAGGCAAAGGCCGTGGCAAAAAGCACCACATCCAAGGCAACCGGAAAAAAGAAGAAATAGAATGGAATTAAAGGAAGCATGCTCTCTTTTTGTCAGCCCCGTGAGGGCTAAGGCGCTCGGGAGCGGACTTGACGATAAGAAATGTCGGAGAATATTTCTTGGCGGGTTGCCGGGGAGTTCTCCGGCAATGCTTTTAGGAGGTTTCCCTTTCTCGGGTAGGCCCTCTCTGATTGTGGCCGATGATATGGACTCGGCAGGCTATATCTATCACGACCTCTGCCAGATATTAGGAGAGGGGAGAGTGGCGATCTTTCCCAGCGGCTACAAGCGTGATATAAAATACGGCCAGCCTGACCCTCCCCAGCAGATCCTCCGCACCGAAACTCTCGACCGTCTCAAGGAGGCAGCCGCCCGAAAGGGGAAGAAGGCTAAGGATGATACCCTGAGATATGTGGTGAGTTATCCGGAGGCATTGGCCGAGAAGGTTGCCGACCGCCAAGACTTCGACTCTGCCAGAATAGTGGTTCGCAAAGGGGAGAAGCTTCTTCTCGGGGATCTCGTGGAGAAGCTCCGCAGCATGGACTTTCACGAGACGGAATATGTGTATGAACCGGGACAGTTTGCTCGCCGGGGATCCATAGTGGATGTCTATTCCTATTCCTACGAGCTGCCATTCCGTATCGACTTCTTCGACGACGAAGTGGATTCCATCCGTAGCTTCGTGGTCGAGACCCAGCTCAGCGAGAAGCGTCACGACAGCATAAGCATCGTGGCTCCCGGAGCATCTGAGAGCGGAGGGAAGGGAATATCACTTCCTGAGTTTATGGACGAACAGACCGTGATCTATACCGGCTCCTTGTCACGTCTGTTGTCAAGGGTGAAGGCCATAGGGGAGGAGACCTTTTCCGAATCAGCCATCATAGCCGAGGAGGGTGACGAGGAAGCGCTCAAAAAGGTGGTGGATTATCCGACGTTTGCCGACCGGGTGGAGGCGATGAGGATTGTGGAATTCAGCGGAGGATCGGAGCCCGGAGATTTCCATCCCGACCTCAGTCTGGATTTCGGATGCAGTCCGCAGGGACTGTATCATAAGAATTTCAATCTCATCGCCGACAGCTTCAAGGATTTCATCAGCCGGGGATATACTATCTATATCCTGAGTGATTCCGCTTATCAGGCCGACCGTCTGAAAGCTATCTTTGAAGATAGGGGAGACGACATACGCTTCACTCCGGTGGATCGCACGCTTCATGAAGGATTCGTGGATCATGAAGGGAAACGTTGCTTCTTTACCGACCATCAGATATTCGACCGTTTTCACAAATATAATCTTCGTAGCGACCGTGCGCGTAGCGGCAAGCTCGCCCTTTCCTTACGGGAGCTCAACCAGATAGAGGTGGGCGACTACATAGTGCATATCGATCATGGCATCGGGCGCTTCGGGGGCCTTGTGCGCACAGATGTCAACGGTCATCCTCAGGAGATGATCAAGCTTCTGTATCAGAATGACGATCTCATATTGGTGAGCATTCATGCCCTCCATAAATTATCGAAATATCGTGGAAAGGAGGGTGTGGCACCTAAAATCAACAAGCTCGGCAGCGGCGCCTGGAATAAACTCAAGGAGAAGACAAAGACCAAACTAAAGGATATCGCGCGCGATCTGATAAAGCTATATGCTGCCCGTCGCGAGGAGAAAGGTTATGCCTTCCAGCCCGACAGTTATCTGCAGCAGGAGTTAGAGGCCAGCTTCATCTATGAGGACACTCCCGATCAGGTTACGGCCACCGCCGCCATCAAGGCCGACATGGAGTCGTCAAAGCCAATGGACCGTCTCATCTGCGGTGACGTAGGTTTTGGAAAAACCGAGCTGGCGGTGCGCGCAGCTTTCAAGGCAGCGTGCGATTCGAAACAGACTGCCGTATTAGTGCCAACCACCGTGCTCGCAATGCAACATTATCACACTTTCGCCGATCGTCTCAAGGATCTGCCCGTAAGAGTGGATTTTATCTCTCGGGCGAGAAAGCCCAAGGAGGTGAAGCAGATTCTTGCCGACCTCGCAGAAGGGAAGATCGATATCCTGATCGGCACCCACAAGATAATAGGGAAGGGAGTGAAGTTTAAAGACCTCGGTCTGCTGATCATCGACGAGGAGCAAAAATTCGGAGTAGCAGTAAAGGAGAAGCTCAAGCAGCTCAAGGTGAATGTCGATACTCTGACCATGAGCGCCACCCCCATTCCGCGCACTTTGCAGTTCTCACTGATGGGAGCCCGCGATCTGAGCTCGTTGAACACTCCGCCGGCCAACCGCCATCCGATAGTGACCAACGTGAGCACCTTTGACGATGATGTTATAAAAGAGGCCGTAAATTTCGAGCTAAGCCGCAACGGGCAGGTATTCTTCATCTCCAACCGTATTGAGAATCTCGACATGATAGAATCGACACTTCGTCGCGTGGTGCCCGGGATAAGGGTTGTAAAGGCTCACGGGCAAATGCCTCCCGAGAAGGTGGAGCAGGCGATAGTGGATTTTGCAAATCATGACTATGATGTGCTGCTCTCCACCACGATTGTGGAGAACGGTATCGATATGCCTAATGTCAATACCATTCTGGTGAACAATGCGCAGAACTTCGGACTCAGTGAGTTGCATCAGCTTCGCGGACGCGTGGGGCGGAGCAACCGCAAGGCGTTCTGTTATCTACTTGTTCCCCCCGGCCTTCCTCTCACCCCCGTGGCCCGTCGCCGTCTGCAGGCAATCGAGAGCTTCAGCGATCTTGGATCGGGGATACATATAGCGATGCAGGACCTCGACATACGCGGTGCCGGAAACCTGTTGGGCGCCGAGCAGAGCGGATTCATAGCCGACCTCGGATATGAGGCCTACCAGAAGATATTGAAGGAATCGGTCATAGAGCTCAAGACGGAGGAATTCGGTGATACCTTCACCGACCTTAGCGCAGGGAAAGAGGATGAGTTTATCTCCGACTGCACCATTGAGAGCGACCTCGAACTTCGTTTGCCTCCGGAGTATGTGCCGCAGGAGCACGAGAGGATTTCTCTCTATCGTCAGCTCGACAATATGGAGCGGGCGGAACAGACGGAGGAATTCCGCGTTCAGCTGCGCGACCGTTTCGGGGCCATCCCCGACACCACCGAGGAATTGATACGGGTCGTGCCCCTGCGTTTGGTCGCCAAGCGATTGGGAATAGAGCGGCTTGTGTTGAAAGGGGGGAAGATGCGTGCCTATTTCGTGGGCGATGACAACAAAGCCTATTATAGCAGCCAGGCATTCGGCCGTGTGTTGGGCTGGATGCAGAAGAATATGTTGCGCACCAACCTCAAGGAAGTCAACGGGCGCCGGCTCATCGTCGTGGATAAGGTCTCGACCGTGAGTGATGCCCTTGAGGTGCTTACAGGGATGGAAGCCACGGAAGCATTATAAAAAATAAAAAATCCCTTTCAAAAGGGAAAAATCCGCAGAAAAATCCCTTTTTGAAAGGGAAAATATAGTGAAAAATCCCTTTTGAAAGGGATTTTTTCGCTATATTTGCTTTCAGATTCAATTTATGGGTATGAATTATTACCCCGGAGGGGTTGCCGTTTTATAGGAAGGCCGCGAGATCCTCATCGTGAGACGGCACCCCGCCTCGGGTAACTGTTAAAAATGTTAAAATGAAATAAATAGGACTATACATTTGCATATATCTTTTTTAATTCCTATATTTGCAACCTGACTTACAACCTACAAACCAACACAAACATACAATAAGGAATTTAAGCCGGTATTTCCTCCTCTTCAGGAGGAAATACCAATAAGCAAAAGCGAATCTATATTAAAAAAGTTATTTGATACTATTGCGATAATCTTAACCAGTAGAATACATAACCTTTACTTTTAATATAATTATTGAATTTTGTTTTGTAAAAACCTTATTTCAATCTGATTCAATTGTGTCCCGGGTAATATATCATGTCGGCTGTAGAATATACAGCTGTTAGTCCATAGGCATCACGATATTTATTCCGGAACACATTCGAGCGCACCCTTTCAGGGAGATTGATGAAAAAACCGGGAAGTATTGTAAGTTAATAAGTATAGTCAGACAGTGATAAATGAGATTTTTCAGGTGGATACGCATATCCGATTGCGAATCATTATATTATTTTTTTCATGAGAGGATTGAAATCACGTATGTCCCTTTTTCTTTTATCGGCGTTGGTGCCGTTAATAGAGGCATTTGCAGGAAATTTCGGAATAAAAACCAATCTGGTAAGCGATGCGCTTCTCAGTCCCAACCTTGGGTTTGAGGTCGGACTTGCGCGCAAATGGAGCCTCAATGCCTCGGGTCAGCTGAATCTCTGGAGCGTCAACGACCATAAATGGCGTCACTGGATCGTGCAGCCCGAAGCGCGCTATTGGTTCTGTCGTGCTTTCACAGGTCATTTCATCGGAATCCACGCAATCGGAGGCGAATATAACTTTGCCGACATAAACGCCGACTTCACCTTCCTCGGAAGCGATTTCAGTCAGCTCCGCGATAAGCGTTTCCAAGGATGGGGTGTCGGAGCCGGAGTCGCCTACGGATATGCGTGGCCCGTGGCAAAACATTGGAACATAGAGGCGGAAATCGGTATCGGATGGATTTTTACCCGTTTCGACGCATTTCCTTGCACATCATGCGGAACGCGTCTTGAAACCGGGAAAAGCCATAACTATTACGGCCCCACGAAAGTCGCGATAAATATTGAGTACATATTCTAAAACCCCTCGGAGAAATGAAGAAACTATTATGCTATGCCACGATCGGACTCACCTCCGCTATTGCTTCCGGTGGTGTTTCGCCAACCGGTCTGCTCCATATTTCAGACCTTTCCGTAAATAAGGGGGAGAATAAGATTACGGTCGATATGACCCTCAACCCTCGTCAATACAAGGTGCCGCGCAACAAGATGCTGCGTCTTTCACCGATGATCGCTTCGGAGTCCGACACTGTCACCCTTCCCTCGATCGATATCGCCGGGCGCTACGCATGGGTCGAGGAGATTCGCGCCAATAACGGGCAACTCCCTGATCGCGCCATGCTGCTGCGTGCCGGATCAAAGGATGCTTACAATTATTCACACACCATTCCTCTGGAAGCAGACTATGACAAATCATCGCTTCTGGTAAAGGTTGACACCATAGATATATGCCGTTGCGGCAAAGAAAGAATGTCTCAGCCATACACCATAGCCGATATGGATTTCCGTCCCCGGAAATTCAGCGCCTCCTTCATTTATAAGGCACCGACCGACTCGGCTGAGAAGATCTTCAATCTCAGCGGACGCGCCAATATCATCTTCAAGGTGAACCGCACCGAGATCGACTGGAGCTACGCCGGCAATCACGCCGAGCTCGACTCGATACTGCTGTCGGTCAATGCCGTGCGCAACAATCCGGATGCCACGGTAAAGAAGATTTTCCTCACCGGATATGCCTCTCCCGAAGGAAGCTATGCCAACAACGTGCGCCTTGCCGAAGGCCGAACCGAAGCCGTGCGTGATTATGTGGCGAAACACGCCTCCTTCCCGGCATCGGTCTATCACACGGCCAGCGTGGCAGAAGACTGGGCAGGCCTCCGCGAATGGATTCTCGCAAGCGAGATCCCCTCTAAAGAAGCCATGATCGCCTTTATCGATGACAAGTCGATAAAGGAGGCAGACAGGAACGATCTCTTCAAGGCCCGGTTTCCGAAGGAATACCCCTTCCTTTTATCCACGGTATATCCCACGTTGCGACACACCGACTACCGCATCACATATTCCATCCGTAAATACTATGATGTGGAGGAGATAAAGAAAGTATTCGAGACCAATCCCCGGAATCTGAGCGAGAACGAGCTTTTCCTGCTTGCAAACAGCTACACACCCGGAAGTCAGGAATACGACTATGTGTTTGAGGTAGCGGCAAGGCTATATCCTATGAATGTCACGGCCAACCTCAACGCCGCTAACTCGGCGATGAACCGTGGACGTCTCGACGAGGCGGCAAGATATCTTTCACGCGCCGGAGAGAGTGCTGAGACTATTTATGCCAGAGGTATTCTCTATGCCTTGAAGAAAGACTATCCCAATGCCGAGAATGCATTCAGGGAAGCCCGGAAAGCCGGCATCACGCAGGCCTCGGCAGCCCTTGAGGAAATAAAAAGAATACAACAAACCGCTGGGGACGTGATAATTTTCTGACAAGTTCCCATAAGAGACAAATCAACTGTAATAACATTATATTCAATTATATGGACATGAGAGACAAATTCATTTTCACAGGCCTGCTTGCCATTGCTACATTAGTATCCTGTTCTGACAATTTAGTGCCTGAATCTCCCGATAACCAGATTATGGAAGCCGACAAGACATACTATGTCAGCATGAGCATACTCGGAGACGGTGAGTCGTCGCGCGCTGCCGGTGACAATGGCACTCCCGAGCCCGGCACTGATTTTGAGGATGGCACATCGGCTTCCGAAAACCTTATCAACAATGCCTATTTCGTTTTCTATGACGAGGACGGCAATGTGGTGGGAGACATCGTTCCCGTAGAGCTCGATGAGTCCCATCTGGACGAAAACATCACCGACGACTCCACTATCGAACGATCCTATAAATCAGTGGTTCCCGTAAGCGTAAAGAAGGGTGAGAAAAAGCCGGCGCAGGTGATCTGCTACATCAATCCGATATCTCCATCCACGCTCCAGAATCCTCTCAACGTGATTCAGACCATCTCACGTACCGCCACATGGAGCACCATTGGCGGCAGCTCGACGAAGTATTTCGCCATGAGTAACTCGGTGTATTATCCCCGCAGCGAAGGATCGACTTCCGGACTTGCCCCCAATGAGGCGATGCCTCAGATTGCGGTAGCTATTCCCGACACATATCTTTACACTACCGAAAAAGCGGCCGAGGATGCCCTGGGCAGCAACAACACGCTTAATATTTATGTGGAGCGTTACGCTACCAAGCTTTCATTCAAGGCCGTAGATCCTACAGAATATGTTACCGCTACACGTGTATATGATCTCGAATCGGAGAATCCTACCGCAGTCTCCAACACCACCACCAAACTTGTCACTCTCCGGTTCGAGCCCCAGTATTGGGCTGTAAATGCGGAGTCTAACAGATCATACGTGATCAAGTCGTTCCGTCAGGAATCTGAATTAGGGGAAGTGCTTGCCCACAACTATAATTTCGGCAACTTGAATTCCCGTATCAATCCCGCCACCTACCTGGAGAGCATCAACAGCTGGGATTATTCCGATGGTGCCAGCGTGCTTTCGGCAGGCAACCGCTGGGCATGGAACAATCCTGATCTTCACCGTTCATTCTGGGGGATGTCGCCGGCTTACTTCACACAGGAATATCCCGAAGTATCTTCGGATCTGAAGAATCTCTCGGTCAATCAGAAATATATCTCTTACAACGAGCTTAAGACCCCGGGCAACAACATCGGATTCGCCGCCACAGAGAAAACACCGCAGTATTTCCGTGAGACCACCGTGGGCTATCGTGCCCTTAACTCCAAGAATCCCAATGCCGCCGTGGCTTCGGTGATCTATGTGGGTCAGTACAAGCTTAATCTTGATGGTGTTGATCTCAAGGAGGGCACCAGTTTCTACACCTATCTGTCGGGCAATGTGCCGAGCGCAGGTGTGAGTGAGGATCGTCCTTACATCTATTTCAATACAAGCAGCGGTCTTAACAGCGAAATTCCCGGAGGCGAGTCGATGCTCCTTCGTTTCTTTGCCCAGTCCACGATTCTTTACAGAAAATCGCAGACCGATGAAGAGAAAGCTGCCGGTGAATATACCCGTCTGACTATCGCCAAGAAGTCAGATCGTGACATGATGCTCGACGCCCTTGCTGTCTCTGAAATATCCGATAAGGTGAAGCAGAATTACGACGGCAATACCACCACTACGCTGAAACTCCAGAATAATGCCCGTTCACTACAGTTTACCAGCGCCGAGGATGCCTCAGGCATTTATATCGTGACCGGTGGAGGCTATATGGAGATTGTCGCCGATGATACTCCCGCGGCAAGTTTCGATGAGAACACCCAGATACGCCTCACTGATGCCAACGTGACCCTTATGCGCCAGGTAGGGCTCTCATACTATTATACCACAGGTCATGCCTACTATTCGATTCCGGTGAAACACTTCGGATGGTATCGTCAGGGCAACGACCAGAAAAATAGCGCCAAGATTGACTGGAACCGCGTGCGTGTTGGTGACTTCGGTATGGTCCGCAATCACAGCTATAAGATAAATGTAACGGAAATTATAGGCCTTGCTTCCGGTATCGGCGATGATGACAATCCTATCGTCCCCCCTGCAAACACGGAAGATTATTACCTGGCTTACACCGTTAATATTCTTAAATGGGCTGTAGTGCCGGAGCAGCACGTCAAACTCTAACCGGTATCAATTATGTTCCCAAATTCTTTCCGTAATATTTTCAGGCTGATTCCTGCTGCGTTGGCTTTCATTCTGACTTTGGCAGGATGCTCCCGTCTGCATGAAGATCTGCCTGAGTGTCCGGCACAACTGAATGTGAAGTTCCGGTTCAATTACACGCTTGACCGTGGCGAGGCATTTGCCGAACAGGTGCATAGTGTCAACGTCTGGGCATTCGATCAGGAGGGAAAATTTGTCTGGGCCGGTTCGGCTGAGGGCGATAGATTGAAAGATCCCGATTTCAAGATCGAGACACCGCTCGGAGAGGGAACGTATGATTTCGTGGCATGGTGCGGTCTTGCCGGCAATGATGATTTCTCTCTTGCCACCTACACACCTGAGAATAAGCAACAGCTCGAAATGAAATTAAAGACTGTGGAAAAGGATGGTCTGAACGTAAGCTCATCGCATTTCAAGTCTTTGTTCCACGGTGGCAAAGACAGGGTGGATCATAAAATCAATCCCCTTGCTCCTTCTGTCACCGATGTGACCATCCCTTTGATAAAGGACACCAACGATATCGCGGTGATGCTCGTAAACCAAGACGGCACTGCTCTAAATGATAGTGATTTTACTGTCACCTTCACCTACGCCGACTCATGGCTTGCGTGGAACAACGCAGTCCGGGACGACAGTCCGGTAGTGACTTATACGCCCTGGAGCGTGCTCTACGGAGAGACAACCAAAGGACGCGCGGATACCGATGAAAACGATGATCTCCCTGTCAGATCCTCACTTCTTTATGAGATGTCGGTGAGCCGACTCATGGTTGACGGCAACGCATACCTTGATATCGTGCGCAATACGGATGGAGTCCGAATCATCCATATTCCCCTTATCGATTATTTCATTTATGCCAAAGGAAACCGTTTCGACCAGTATTCGGATCAGGAATATCTCGACCGCCGCAGCGATTACTCGGCTCTGTTCTTTATCGATAATGATTTGGGGTGGTATGCTGCCGCCGGAATATATATATGCGGTTGGGCGGTAGTGCCTCCGCAGTCGGATCCTGTATAGTTTTATTGATTCAAGAGAATCAGATGAAATATCTTCACTTAATCGTATTCCCGGTTTTATTGCTGCTGACAGCGTGCACTTCGTCGGACACTCCCCCGGATGTCGCGACGGGTGACTTCGTGTCGGTCAATTTCAACCTGATGACAGGCGACAGGCTTAAAGGCACCCGTGCCGATGATCAGGGACACACGGAGAGTGACAGCGAATTCCGCAACTTTGAAGATGGGATTGACATGGAGGATGTCGCGATATTCATATTCGCGAAAATAGCCGGGTCAGCTTCCGAAGAGAAGCTCGTGCATAAGTTCACGAATCTGCTTGATTCCGATGGCGGGCGCATCAGTGTGGTGGGATCGGAGAGCAATTATTTCATCAATCTCATGATACCCAAGAATGAACTTTACGACGCCCTGGATGAATATGCCATAACACCGGAAGGGAAATCGATAATCACTTTCCGTATGCTGATTCTGGCCAACTGCATGTCATCCTCGGCGAATGTCAGCGCTATGTGGAATTCCGTTACGGGCCCGACATTCACTGCCGTGATATCCCAACTCGCGGAATGGAGTTTTCCCATGAGCGATATTTATAATGCCGGCGGCGGACCGGGAGTGGAGACGATCTATTCCAATAAGAAAGATCATTGCCCGATGTTTGGCACTAATGTATTCTCCGCTACGGAGGCGGCCTTGTATTACAGCCGTCCTGAGGACAGCATATATCTCGGTGAAGTCAATCTTCTGCGGGCGCTTGCAAAAGTCAGGGTGGTGGATAATATTCAGAATAAGGATGCCGCCGGATATCCTTACATTGTGGCTGCCGAATTCATGAGTTCACAGGATGTGGCGAGACCGGTTCCGGCAGGATCCGGCAATTACGAGAACGGCCAGCAGGTGCACACTCCCAACATCTATCAAGCCAACAGCAATCTGAATATCGCAGCTACCTATAAGTTAGGCATTATTCCTCAAGCATGGAGCATCACCCCGGCTTCTAAACGCACCGGCAACGTATTCATCGGGTTCGTGCCGGAGCAGAAGATCGGTCATCCCAACAACAATATAGAGGCCGGTATGCCTGTGTTTCACATCACGATCGCCAACCGCAAGGCAGACGGTTCGGTTGAGTTTCCGGAATATAATGTGCCTATGACATCATATAACGGTGTGAATTTCTCATTCGGGCAAAACATACTGCGAAATCATATCTACACTCTTTCGGTAGATGATTTCGGATCCAAACTAAGTTTGCAGGTTGATGTGGTGCCATATCGTTCGTGTGTGCTTGAGCCATACTTCGGCCTTGACCGTGATTAGCACCGCATCTTATATGATGATTAAATATATCCATGATAATGAAATTATCTCTCTACATATCTTCACTTTTAATGATTTTTGCCCTTATCCTCACATCGTGTGTGGATGAGTTGCTATATGACCCTTCTCAGGTAGAGATAGGCGATGGAGAGGCAGATCTCAATCTTCGGGTTGATTTTCATTCGCTTGAGCCGGCTCTTGGAACACGTTCGAAAGGCGACGCCATCGATAAGGTGGATCAGCTTTGGATCGTTATCTATAATATCAACGCCGACGGAACGGAAGCCGGCCTCTATGAGAAGCTGCGTATCTATGACCGTGTGTCAGGATACACGCTGCCCGGGTCGGATTTCAATATCGACCAGACGGGGAATTCGGCAGTTCCGGGTGATGCGGAGACTGTAACACCGTCGGGCAATACAAACGTAGGTCCATCCGACGGCACGATAGGAGGCACAGGGGAAATGACTCCGAGCGCCACCTTCTCACTCTCACATATTCCCTACGGGAGGTATAAGATGTATGCAGTGGCCAATGTCGATCTCACCGATGTGGACTGCACCACGATTAAGGGCCTTCGCAGCAAACGTTTTAAATGGCAGACGGATGTGAGCCGTAACAACCAGATGTTCGGATATGTCACTATGACGACACCTTCCACAGCTGAGACTTCCGCCGGATTCGAAGCTCCGTTGCTCGTTATCAATAGAAGCAATATCTCGCTTCATTCATGGATCAGTCGTCTGGTCTCTAAAGTGACCGTGGCGTTCGATGCCTCCGATCTTAAGGAGAATGTCCGCGTCTATATCAAGAGTATCACTATCCATGATATACCGGACAGCTGCGCGTTAGGGGAGGTAAACAGACCGTCCCGCGACAATGAACTTATAAAAAACGGCGAATCCTTCACCTACTACAACGAAGGACAGGGGAGCAATGCCGATCATGACAAATGGAAAATCATCCTCTCGAAAGGAGAACCCTACGGAGGTCAGACAGATCACACTGAAAGTGATCCCTCGCTCTATTTCTACGAGAATATGCAGGGCGACTATCCCGGCGTGTCATCGATGGACAAACGGCAGGATCCCGACGCTGTCGGAACTCCTATCGATACCCCTGAAGATGGTCCCGACTATAAGGATTCAAAACTCTATGGCACATATATCGAGGTGGTCGGATACTACGACAGCCGCCATAAGGATAAGATCTCCCAGGGACCGATCAGATATCGCTTCATGCTCGGTAAAAACAGCACATACAATTATAATGCCGAACGCAACTTCCATTATAAACTCACCCTCAAATTCCGCGGATGGGCAAATGAGGCCGACTGGCATATCTCCTATAAGGAATACGACCCCACTCTGATCACTCCCGAGCCTTACTATATCTCTTATCTTTACGGTCAGCAGATGGATTTCCCCGCTCGTGTGATTATGCCTGATGAATGGGACAAATCGCAATATTACATCAAAGCGGAAATCGTAGAGAACAACTGGTGGCCATGGGATCGCGAACTCAACAACGGGAAAGGCGGCCGCCCGGCTGAATTTGTGGGGTCGCAGACTGAAATAAACGGCTTCGCATGGAACTCACCCGCGCTCGCGAATTATCCGGCAGTCACCTACACTAAAGGATCCCCCAAGCCCTATTCAGGAGGAAACTATGTCGGATTCCTTTCGCTCAGACCTAATGAGGCTGATATAATCGGTACGGATGCGCAAGTCAAGGCTCAGACCGGGGGGCTGGATCCAAATGGCTACGGAGATCATGCCAATGACTATCTTGAATGGTATTACAAGGCGAAAAATCTTGCAGAGAATACCTACGAACTTACCGGATCCCATGCCGTGTATGATCCAATTGACAAATCGACCAACGTGAAGATTCCGATGTATACCAGGAATAAGGAAATGGTGCCTGCCACAGACTTTACCGGTAATAATCCTTTCAATAGTTATTACCGTTATGCAAAGGTAAGATTCACCTTATGGCAGCGTACAGCCCAAGGGGATAAGTCAATATCATTCAAAAATGAAGATGGTGACTGGGAGACAGAGCGTGTGGCAACCATATATCAGGTGCCTCGAATAGAGAATCCCACCGCCATCTACCGGGATTCCGGAAGTGACGAGGAGTTTGAGATAAAGCTTATGATCCGGCCTAACGCGGATGCAACCTATTTCGAGACATTTAAGTCTGACGGCCCCTGGCGTGCATACGTGGATTGCCAGACTGAGAATTTTATTGAGCTTATGGACCAAAACGGTGTGAAACACGACACAATTCATGGTTCTACCGATGAAATCATTTGGTTCAAGTATAAACCGAAAGGGACTATCAGTGATAACCGGACACGGTCAGGGGTTATAAGAGTGCAATATCACGACTATAACTGCGTGCATCTTATCTTTGTAAGGCAGGGTTACCATGAGGGTGTGCAGCTTGGAAATGCCAAGTGGAGCTGCTATAACGTTTATGCCACCTCCCGGGGGGGGACCAATCCTGACCGTAATAATTTTGCACCTTCCGATGAAACTTCCGTACCTGTGATATTGACCAAAAGCCCGCTGTCGGTCGGATCCCTGCTCAAGAGAAATCAGTATAATTACAGCATCCGGGAATGGAATGTCGGGAACGGATACGGCTGGCTTAAGTCGGTTACCGACGCTTCATTATCGACGGCCCATATCACGGCGAGCAATACCGTCGAGACCCGGAATGCCCAATGGGGGCAAATACAGGGCTTCGGATGGACAAATTTTGCAAAAAATGGCAATACCACCCAAGCGACAGCGCAACGATACACGCGACATTGGGCCGATGAATGGACAGCGGTCGGCGCGTTTCGGAATAATGAAAAGTTTGCGGTGCCAACAGCAGCTCAGTATCAAAGTCTGCTCGACAACTGTAAGTTCGGTTATGGGATAGTTTATGCCGACGGAGCCAAAACTACGCAGACCGATGTGAACATGGCATGGGGATTCACCGACTTTAATAATGACGGCGTGGATGACGTGAATCCCGCACGAGGAATCCGGGCATGTATCGTATATGACGGATCCGACGGCAGGAATATCATCTTTCCTCTTGGTCCGGTGGGTCAGGCACGCCGGGCGAGAACCAAGCCCTACAGTGCCATAGACGACGTTCCAATTGCCGATCCCGGTGTAGGAGCCCTCTCCTACGGAGGTGTGCGTTGGGTGCTGACACGACCCGAAAATCGTAACCGACCGTTGACCTATAATCTATATCGCAATACAGGGGCGGTCTATTGGATAAAACAACCCGTCACCATACCGGGCACATCCGATACTAATCTGGGACTTCCATGGGCAAATTACGCTTCATGGGACATCAACTACTATAACCTCGTATTCAATCCTTACGATTATGGTTCGCTCGGGGGATGGGATCAAACTGCTACAAGGCACAGATATCTGAATACCGGTGTGGATGCTGCGACCTCATCCGATGCACTCCCGATAAAGCTGATATACAGGTAGCTGATGCTTCATTTAGTAATAAAACTAATAAAAATCCCTTTTAAAAGGAGAATAATTGCAGAAAAATCCCTTTTGAAAGGGAAAATTTGTAGGAAAAATCCCTTTTAAAAGGGATTTTTTTGCTATATTTGCTCTCGGATTCATTAGATTCTCCAATTGCTTTTGTAAGGTATATGGCTGCCGAGGAAAAAATCCGTGGGTAGGGTTATGCCTCCGGATATCACAAAGAGAAATATTTCATATTCTACCAGGTGTCAAAAAAGGGACGGGAGCTTCACAGCTTCCGCAACACCATTCCGAGTCTAAATGCCGAGGAAGGGTGTATCCCTTTTATCTATAAATCGAGGAGGTATTTATTTTCCTCCGCATGGCTTCTGTGAAAATCTGTTTTTTCTGAGAATTAGCTTGCCGAGCCAAGCGTTTCTGTGGGTATAATTCCTCTGTTATGGATAGTTGGGAATAGACTACGACAGAAGCGTTACAGCGCTTCGCACTTTCACTCGCTCACAGAAATATCGGAATCCCACAGAAGAATCCGAAATCTCCTCGATTTATAACGGAAGCTTGGAAGCTCGCGCCCCCTTTACAGCTCAGGGTCTGGTAGAGGAATTATATGGCAGTTTATATTTATTTTTGATAGGAAGGGTAAGTTCAGCCTCTCCGGGGTAGAGGTATCGGATGTGGTGGCCGTGGGGATTTATATCACGTTACGGCAACCCGTCCCGGGTTGAGTCAGACGCGATTGGGGGGACCGGGGGTAATCGCCCGAGGGCGATGTAACCCCCGGTTGGGTTGGACGGCAACCCGTCCCGGGTTGGGGTATTTTTTCATATCGAATTTATTTCTAAAAAAATCTCTCCCGTTCTCCTGTCCTCCTGTCTAAAAAATCTCCCTTCCTCCCGTTCTCCTGTCCTCCCGTCTAAAAAATCTCCCGTTCTCCTGTCCTCCCGTCTAAAAAATCTCTCCCGTTCTCCCGGTCTCCCGTCTAAAAAAATCTCTCCGGTCCTCTTGTCAAAAAATTCTCTACAGTCGATAAGGAGGAGGATAAAAACTGTCTCGGGGTGACATTGTTATAAATATATGGCGGAATATGTTTAAGATGTGTCCGCGCAATATTATTAATTTATTTACTATGGAAAAAGCAAAAAGAATTGATGGAATGTTGACATCAGCGGAGAATGTGATTCTTGTGATTGATATGGAAAACGATTTTGTGCTTCCTGATTCACCCATGAGGGTGGAGGGTGCATACGCCACACTGCCGGCTATAAAGAAATTCCTTGATTACGGCAGGGCAAACGACTGGGCCGTGATCTATGTCTATCGTATCCATCGTCCGTCAGGAATAGATGCCGAACTCTTCCGTCGCCATTTCTTTGAAGAGGGGAAGCCATTCTGCATTGCAGGCACAAAGGGGGCCGCTATTCCGGATGAGATTGCTCCCCAAAAGGGTGATATATCTATAACGAAGCAGAGGTTCAGCGCTTTCTTCGGCACAGACCTCGATATCATCCTGCGTGGTCTGGGCGCCAAGAACCTTTATCTTACCGGCACACAATATCCGAATTGCGTCCGGTCCACAGCTGTTGACGCTATGGGGTTGGATTATAACACCACGGTGGTGACCGACTGCTGCTCGGCAGCTACGGAGGAAGTTGCCAAAGCCAATATATTCGACATCAGGAATATGGGTATTCCCTGTATCCCCTCAACGGAGATCATGAAATGATGATCTGAAGGCGTGCAAAGCTACGTGATTCAGAGATCGGAGGCCGATAAAAGATCAGAGGCTGCGAAATGGAAATTTTCCATTCGCAGCCTCTGATTCTGTCTGACACTAAAGAGTGTCATTAATTCTTCTTGGTGACATCCTGCTTCAAGAGATCACGGATTTCGGTGAGGAGCACTTCCTCTTTTGTGGGTTCCGGCACAGCCTCTTCCTCCACTTTCTCCTCTTTCTTCATGAACTTCATTGTGTAGCGCAGAGCGATGAAGATACAAAGGGCTATGATGATGAAATCCACGATATTCTGGATGAACATACCATAATTGAAAGTCACGGCCTCCTCGATCACCACTCCGGCGGCATCCTTGACCTCGGGACGCAGGGTGGTGGAGAGGTCGGAGAATTTCATGCTTCCCGTGCCGAGCGACACTAAAGGCATGATGATATCATTGACCAACGAAGTCACGATTTTACCGAACGCGCCGCCGATGATCACACCGATAGCCATATCAACCACATTGCCCTTTAAGGCGAATTCCTTGAAATCTTGAATAAATTTTCCCATAGTAGAAATTGCGAATAATTAGATACGATTATAGTTTAGAAAAAAGTTGGACATCGGAGTCGGCCCAAAGGCAAAGAGACTGAAAAGATGTGAAACTTCTACAAATATAAACCGAAGAAGGCGAAAAAGTTCAAAATAAGTTAAAACAAAATTAAAAAGAGCGTAATTTTTAACTGTGAGAGAGAAAATGTCAGAAAAAAATGCTATCTTTGCAGGTGAAAGACACGTGAAAGCCGGCATAGAATAAAATAAAGCCGGGAAATCGGGTAAAAGTCTTGAAAAAAGAGAGAATCATAACCCAATATAAATAACTTATATTAAATTAAAAACAATGACAAAGATTGGTATCAACGGTTTCGGCCGTATCGGACGTTTCGTGTTCCGTGCCTCTACAAAGAGAGATGACATCGAGGTAGTTGCAATCAACGACCTTCTTCCCGTAGATTACATGGCATACATGCTTAAGTATGACACAATGCACGGTCGTTTCGACGGCACAGTTGACTATGATATGGAGAAGAGCCTCCTTATCGTGAACGGCAAGCCCATCCGCGTTACTGCATGCCGCGATCCGAAAGAAATCGGCTGGGGCGAAGCAGGTGCTGAATACGTGGTTGAGTCAACCGGTCTTTTCCTTACTCAGGAGAAAGCTCAGGCTCACATCGAAGCCGGCGCAAAATACGTAGTTATGTCAGCTCCTTCCAAGGATGCTACTCCTATGTTCGTATGCGGTGTTAACGAGAACACTTACGTGAAAGGCACTCAGTTCGTATCCAACGCTTCTTGCACCACCAACTGTCTTGCTCCTATCGCAAAGGTGCTCAACGACAAGTTCGGTATCGTAGAAGGTCTTATGACAACTGTTCACTCCACAACTGCAACTCAGAAGACTGTTGACGGTCCTTCAATGAAAGACTGGCGTGGTGGTCGTGCCGCTTCAGGCAACATCATCCCCTCTTCTACAGGTGCTGCTAAGGCTGTAGGTAAAGTGATTCCCGAGCTCAACGGCAAGCTCACAGGTATCTCAATGCGTGTCCCCACTCTTGATGTATCTGTAGTTGACCTTACTGTAAACCTCGCTAATCCTGCAACTAAAGAGGAGATCTGCGCTGCAATGAAAGAGGCTTCTGAAGGTGAACTCAAGGGTGTGCTCGGCTACACTGAGGATGCAGTAGTTTCTTCTGACTTCCTCGGCTGCCCCCTCACCTCTATCTTCGACGCTACTGCCGGTGTATATTTGACCGACAAGTTCGTTAAGGTGATCAGCTGGTATGACAACGAGATCGGTTATTCAAACAAGGTTCTCGACCTCATCGCTCACATGAAGAAAGTGAACGGCTAATAATCGCAAACGGTCATTCGACACAGATGGGTTCGGAAAATTTTCCGGACCCATTTTTATATCCTCAGTATGATTATCCCGTTCTTACAACTCTACACCCAATGTTGATATGTTATATGGGTAATTAATTTTATTTAACTTTCGCAAGTATATAATCTTACTAATCCATAATATAATATTCCCTTTCTTTTCTAAATCTTAGAGAATTTATCAAAACGCATAACTATATTATCTCTTATGTTGTTGGTTATAAAGGTTCAACCCCTCCGGGGTAGAGGATAAGATATAGGGTATCCGAGGGTAGGCTCGTTCCTCGCCAACCCCCGGTTTAAAGAGGTTTAACCCCTCCGGGGTATGGGTAATATGTGGGATATTGAAAGAATTCGGATGGACTGAAGAGATCCTTGTATCTGTCGAAATAATGGTATCCGGATGGATTACCCCGGCGGGGTAACACCTTGTTCAACCGAGGGTTGGCGAGGTACGAGCCTACCCCCGGATCCCTGATGATGAGTCCTCTACCCCAGCGGGGTTGAACTTTCCATTACCTTATAATTATCTGATGATTAGGTCTCTTATCAACTTTTAATTGGACGATGACTGTAGCAGTATCACAGTTACTTTGCCTATCCCTCATTCATGTCAAAATATACTCTTGTCAAGAAAGCTAAGAATCATATACTCGGGTGAGCCCTGAGATAAACTGTACTTGCGAAACTTAAATTAATTAAATGAAAATATGTGGAGAGTAATTTCTATAATTGTGATGACTATTGTCATTGGGCTGAGTAATTGCTATGCCCAGACTGTTATTAAAAAAATTAATGGGATAAGTTATGAGGTTAAAGATGGAAGAAAAAGTATAAAAAGGGTGGACCGCCCGACAAAAGGTACTTACTCGGAATTGGGTAAGGACTACGAAATAGTGAAAAATGACATAGCTCCATCCATTATTAAAAATGTAATAGGTACAAAAAGACTCAAGGAATTATTGCAATCAAAAAAATATGGTTTGGTCATTAATTTTACGTGTGATTCTACCGGAAATGTGAAATATGTAAGATTTTCATCAACCTCCGGAATTGGTTTTACGGATGAAGAGATCTATAAACTGGAGCAGGCCTATTTAAAAAAACAATTCCCTATAAAAGTATATTCTCACACAAAGCAGATGTATGATCTCAATTTCAGTGTTCATGTCACTTTTTCGAAAATTGTAGAGTCTGAATAAGAGTTCAAAGGAGTGAGGATTTGTCTTATGACATAATTTTGGAAAACTTGAGTATCATTGCTTGGTAAGATAGTTCCTAAGAGTGTGTTCAACAATATATGTTTGGTACATGACAAAAACCTAACGGGGCAAACATCAAGTGATAACCAAAGAGATGCTAAGACTTTGATAATAGAACGTTAAAAAGGAGGGTGTATCAAAATTAAGAATTTTGATACACCCTCCTTTTTAACTTATACCAAGAATAAATTGTTTCATTAGTTGGAAACAATTTATTAACTTTGCGTTATAATAAAATGGCAAGAATGAAATTAACCCCGGCAAGTGAGCTTGTTGATGAAGTATGGGGAAAGATTGGAACACCGGAGCGTGACGGTATGGAAGCGCAGTTAAAGGAGGAGCTCAACGCATATTTTGTTGGTGAGGCTATAAAGAAAGCACGTAAGGCTAAAAACCTCACACAAGAAGAATTAGGGGAGCTCTTAGGAGTGCAACGAGCTCAGATTTCAAGGCTTGAAAAAGGCAAAAGTGTTATAACTCTTCCCACAATGAGCCGCGTATTCAAGGCATTAGGCATCAAATCCGGGGTTCTTGATTTAGGATCGGTTGGAAAGGTGGTACTGTGGTAGGGCTCTAATATTTTTAATAAGGTGTTTTTGCAGAAGAGGATTATTTTGCTAATTTTGTATAAGTAAGCGAAAACAAAATAGGATTATGAAAACACCCAAACCTAAATTGGTGATATCAAGCGGCGCGGGAATAAGCGCCGAGAGCGGTATCAAGACTTTCCGTGATGCCGACGGATTGTGGGAGAATTATCCCGTGATGGATGTGGCCTCGGCCGACGGCTTCCGCCGCGACCCCGACCTTGTGCACCGTTTCTATAATGAGCGCCGGCACCAGCTTGTCAAAGCCGAGCCTAACGATGCCCACCGTATCCTCGCCGAACTCGAGAAGGATTACGACGTATATGTGATTACCCAGAATGTGGATGACCTTCACGAGCGTGCCGGATCATCGCGTGTGCTTCATCTTCATGGGGAGCTGATGAAGATACGGTCGGTGAGCGATCCCGACTATATAGAGAGTCTCGACATAGAACATCTCGACACCACGCCGGCAACCCGCGGACGTCGCGGCGACCTGATGCGTCCGCATATAGTGTTCTTCCAGGAGCCTGTGCCTATGATAGAGGAGGCGGTGCGCATAGTGTCGGAAGCAGATATCTTCGTGGTGATAGGCACATCGTTAGTGGTCTATCCGGCGGCAGGGCTGCTGCAGTGTGTGCGTCCCGGCACCCCGATCTATTATATCGACCCCAATCCTGCATCCACCGGGGCGGTGGCGAATGTGACCGTGATACGCAAAGGAGCCTCCGAGGGACTGCGCGAATTAGTGAGAATACTTGAAAAGAAAGGCGCTGAAGGGAAATAAACAGTAAAAAGAGGAATTTTATGCGCAAATATGTTATTAAACATATTCAATAACCCCAAAAGGCTATAAAAAAAATAGTATATTTGCGCTATCACTTGAGAATACCCCCGCACGGGGAAACTCTACGATTTGCTTTAGGAATAAAATCCGGGAAGTACGAACTGAAAATCTAATATAAAACGATGGCAAGAGTAAGAGGAGCGATCACCGTAAATGTAGAGCGGTGCAAAGGTTGCAACCTTTGTGTGGTGGCTTGTCCGACCGACACATTGTCACTACAGCCTAACGAAGTAAACGACAGAGGTTATCATTACGCCTACATGGCCAACCCCGAACGCTGCACGGGATGTTGCAGTTGCGCCTGGGTATGTCCCGACGCATGTATAGAAGTTTACAGGGTAAAAGTGGACTGATCGGGCTGATCATCTAACCAGAAAACACAGAAAAATTATGAGCGAAGAAGTTAGATTAATGAAGGGGAACGAGGCAATAGCTCACGCCGCGATCCGTTATGGCTGCGATGGATATTTCGGATATCCGATCACTCCGCAGTCGGAAGTATTGGAGACATTGGAAGAGCTGATGCCGTGGGAGACCACCGGAATGGTGGTGCTTCAGGCCGAATCCGAAGTGGCGGCCATCAACATGGTATATGGCGGCGCCGCGAGCGGAAAAGCCGTGATGACCTCCTCGTCATCCCCCGGAGTGAGTCTGAAACAGGAGGGTATCTCCTATATAGCAGCGGCCTCTCTTCCGGCCCTGATCTTGAATGTGATGCGCGGTGGCCCCGGATTGGGCACGATCCAGCCTTCTCAGGCCGACTATTTCCAGGCTGTAAAGGGTGGTGGACATGGCGACTATCATCTGATAGTGCTCGCACCTTCCACAGTGCAGGAGATGGTGGATTTCGTGGGTCTTGGTTTTGACCTGGCATTCAAGTATTGCAATCCTGCCATGATTCTTGCCGACGGTATCGTGGGTCAGATGATGGAGAAAGTGGTGCTTCCCGAGCAGCGTCCGCGACGCACAGACGAAGAGGTGCGTCAACAGTGTCCCTGGGCCGCCAACGGCCGCAAGGACGGACGTAAGCGTAATATAGTGACATCTCTTGAGCTTGAGTCATCCCGCATGGAGGTGATCAACCATGAGCTGCAGGCACGTTATCGTGAGATAGAGAAGAACGAAACCCGTTGGGAGGAGATAGGCGTCGAGGATGCGGATTACCTTCTGATCGCTTTCGGATCCATCGCCCGCATCTGCGCCAAAGCGCAGGAGATGGCAGCCGAGAAAGGGGTGAAGGTAGGTATCGTTAGGCCTATCACTCTCTGGCCCTTCCCCACCGAGGCCATAGCCAAGGCAGCCGAAGGAAAGAAAGGAATCCTTGTGGTAGAGCTCAATGCAGGCCAGATGATCGAGGATGTGCGTCTCGCAGTCCACGACCGTCTCCCCGTGGAGCATTTCGGAAGAATGGGTGGTATCATTCCCAGCCCGGATGAAGTGCTCGAAGCTCTCGAAAACAAAATCATTAACCGCTAAACCCTCAAGAGATGGATATCAACGAAATAATTTGCGAAGAAAATAAGGTTTATTCAAAGCCGGAGCTTCTCGATGAGGTTCACATGCATTATTGCCCCGGCTGCAGCCATGGCGTGGTGCATAAGTTAGTGGCTGAGGTGATTGCCGAGATGGGTCTCACCGACAAGACCGTGGGAGTGTCTCCCGTGGGCTGCGCGGTGTTCGCCTACAATTATATAGATGTGGATTGGGTGGAGGCCGCCCATGGACGCGCGCCGGCCGTGGCAACCGCTCTCTCTCGCCTCTGGCCGGAGAATGTGGTGTTCACCTATCAGGGTGACGGTGACATGTCGGCCATAGGTACAGCCGAAACCATCCATGCCGCCAACCGTGGTGAGAATATCGTGATGATATTTGTCAATAATGCCATATATGGTATGACCGGAGGCCAGATGGCTCCTACCACTCTCGTGGGTCAGAAAACAGCCACCACTCCCTATGGACGCCGCGTTGACCTCAATGGTCATCCCCTTGAGATAACCAACCTTATGGCTATCCTCGACGGCACCTGCTATGTGACCCGTCAGTCGGTGCATACTCCGGCCGCCGTGCGCAAGACAAAGGCTTGTCTGAAGAAAGCTTTCGAGAATGCCATAGCAAAGAAGGGCACTTCAGTGGTGGAGGTGGTTTCGACCTGTAACTCCGGCTGGAAGATGTCGCCCGAGAAGGCTAACAAATGGATGGAGGAGAACATGTTCCCCAAATATCCTCTCGGTGATCTCAAGAATAAGTAATTCCCACACATCAAATTCGCAAAAAGATGAAAGAAGAAATAATCATAGCCGGATTCGGCGGTCAGGGTGTATTGTCGATGGGTAAGATATTGGCTTATTCAGGTCTGATGGATGATAAGGAGGTGACATGGATGCCTTCTTACGGTCCTGAGCAGCGAGGCGGTACAGCCAATGTGACGGTGATCCTTTCAGATGACAAGATTTCGAGTCCGGTGCTCGACCGCTATGATGTGGTGATAGCGCTCAACCAGCAGAGTCTCGACAAATTCGCCCCGAAGGTGAAGGAAGGCGGAATGTTGATCTATGACACCAACGGTATCCACAAGCATCCCGTTCGCGAGGACATCAAGATATATCCTATCAACGCGATGGAGGCCACTTTGGAATTAGGCAATTCAAAGGCCTACAACATGGTGGTGATGGGTGCCCTTCTGGAGGCGATGGAATATAAGCTTCCGATGGAGAATGTGATCAAGGGTCTGAAGAAGTCGCTTCCCGAGCGTCATCACAAGCTGATTCCCTTGAATCAGCAGGCAATAGAGAAGGGACGCACCCTTCTATAGGACCTTAAGAATAGATATTAGTTAGATATTAATAGGAGTATAAGAATGGGCGGACTCATGGAGTCCGCAAAAAGGGTAATGTTTGGTATTTTGTTTAAACCCTCCGGTTCCACGACGTGATGTCGCAAAGCCGGTTAAAACGGTCGTCGGATGTTTCCGCCGGCCGTTTTCTTATTATACTTCCTTATAAATTCGGAGAATTGAAGTGAAAATGTTAATTCAGGGCTTTGAGGTGAAAAAATAAATTCGGAGAATTGAAGTGAAAATGTTAACTTTGTAAATTAGAAATAGTAGATTGGCGGAATAATGCCTTTCTTGATAAAATTTCTTGTTTTCAACCGGTATAATCAACTTCAATGTCTGAAGATTACGATATAAGAGAGGGGCAGTCGCGCCCTGATGGATTCGAGCGGGATGTGGAGAAGGCACTCCGTCCGCTCGCTTTCGACGATTTCAGCGGTCAGGAGAAGATAATCGATAATCTGCGTGTGTTTGTCGCCGCAGCCCGTCTGCGCGGGGAGGCTCTTGACCATACTTTGCTACATGGTCCTCCGGGATTGGGAAAGACCACTTTGTCGAATATTGTGGCTAATGAATTGGGGGTGGGCTTCAAGGTCACCTCCGGCCCGGTGCTCGACAAGCCCGGTGACCTTGCCGGCATACTGATGAGTCTTGAGGAACACGATGTGCTTTTTATAGATGAGATTCACCGGCTTCACCCCGTAGTAGAGGAATATCTCTATTCGGCGATGGAAGATTTCCGTATCGACATTCTCCTCGACAAGGGCCCCGGCGCCAAGAGCGTGCAGCTCACCTTGGCACCCTTCACCTTGATCGGTGCCACCACCCGCAGCGGAGCTCTCACAGCTCCTTTGCGCGCACGATTCGGTATAAACTGTCATCTGGAATATTATGATCATTCCACGCTTACAGGAATCGTGAAGCGTTCGGCCCGTCTGCTCAAGATAGGTATCGAGGAAAAGGCGGCTCTTGAGGTGGCGCTTCGCAGCCGTGGCACTCCGCGTGTGGCAAATGCGTTGCTGCGCCGCGTGCGTGATTTCGCCATGGTGAGAGGGAGCGGCAAGATCGACCTCCCGATAGCCCGCCATGCCCTGGAGGCCCTCAATATCGACCGTTATGGCCTCGACGAGATAGACAACAGGATACTGCTCACGATCATCGATAAATTCAAGGGAGGACCTGTGGGCCTTTCCACTATCGCCACCGCTATCGGAGAGGATGCAGGCACAATCGAGGAAGTGTATGAGCCGTTTCTTATCAAGGAGGGTTTCCTGAAGCGTACTCCGAGAGGAAGAGAGGTGACAGAGCTTGCCTACCGTCATCTCGGTCGCATACAGCGCCCTTCGCAGCAATCCCTCTTCGACGAGGAATAATCGTATAGATACCTCCGTAAAGAGGGATAATAATATCTAATCCCCTTTAAAAATATCTAACCACCTAAAAAAGAAAAATGGCAGGAATAAAAGCATTGGCAAAAGAGACGGCCGTATATGGCCTGAGCAGTATCGTGGGGAGATTTCTCAACTGGTGTCTCGTGCCGCTCTATACATATCTGTTCGTGGCTGAGGAATATGGCGTGGTGAGCTTCCTTTATAGCTTCACGGCCGTGATGCTGGTGATACTCAACTATGGGATGGAGACCGGATT
Source organism: uncultured Porphyromonadaceae bacterium (assembly GCA_947177405.1). Classification (GTDB taxonomy): domain Bacteria; phylum Bacteroidota; class Bacteroidia; order Bacteroidales; family Muribaculaceae; genus Lepagella. The sequence continues at coordinate 53,905 of CAMWUJ010000009.1, forward strand.
CTTCCGTTATGCCAACAAGGAGAAAGATCCGGAGAAGGTATATACCACATCGTTGATATCGGTGGGATCCACATCGCTTCTCTTCATAGCCTTGCTGAGTATTTTCCTCTCTCCGGTGTCGGGCTGGCTGAAGATGTCGCTTCATCCATCATACGTGTGGATATTGGGCACCACAGTGGCTATCGACGCTTTTACCAATCTCCCATTCGCTTATCTGCGCTATAAGAAGAAGGCATTCCGGTTTGCCGGAATAAAGCTAATGAATGTCGGCCTCAACATAGGGTTGAACCTCTTCTTCCTTCTGGGATGTCCCTGGATAATGAAGCATTGTCCGGGGGCGGTGAGCTGGTTTTATGAGCCAATGGGGGGATCGGATTTCGGCATAGGATGGATTTTCGTGGCCAATATCCTTTCCACTCTCTGCGTGCTTCTGGCGCTACTGCCCGAGCTTATCGGACGCGACTATAAGTTTGACGGCGCGCTGCTGCGGCAGATGCTCAGCTATAGCTGGCCACTCCTAATTTTAGGCATTGCCGGAGTGTTGAGTCAGAACATGGGTCAGATGGTGATTCCCTATCTCTTTCCCGACAATAAGGAGGGAGCCGACGCCATGGTGGGTATATATGCGGCAAATATGAAGATCGCGATCGTGATGGTGATGTTCACCCAGGCCTTCCGCTACGCCTACGAGCCATTCATCTTCTCCCAGGCAAAAGGGGAGGGGGAGAGTAAGAAACAGGCATATAGCGATGCCATGAAGTTTTTTGTCATCTTCGGATTTTTCATCTATTTGGGAGTGATGTATTATCTCCCTCTTCTGAAGCATTTCATTTCTCCGGGATATTGGGAGGGATTGCAGGTGGTTCCGGTGTTGATGCTGGCTGAGCTCTGCTTCGGAGTATTCTTCAACCTTTCACTATGGTATAAGCTTACCGACCGCACCCGTTGGGGGATGTATATGTCGGTGTTATGCTTTGTATTGATGCTTGTGTTCAATGTATGGCTGGTAAAAGCTATCGGTGTGCCGGGAGGCTACATGGGTTCGGCATGGGCAGCCTTGATAAGTTATTTCACCGTGATGGTGGTATCTTATTTCTTGGGACGCAAATACTATCCTATCGACTATCATCTGAAGAGGATGGGGGCATATTTCCTTTTCGCGGGAGTGCTATATGGCGCGGGATTGCTTGCCGACAGTTTCTTCACCACCGGAGTGGCCTATGTGGTCAAGACCCTTCTCCTTGCCATCTATGGCGGCGCAGTGGTGATTAATGAGAAGCCACATAAGAGAAAGAGAGGGTGACAGAGAGATAATATTTCATTGACATATCACATAGCAAAGTATTGGAATTATGCATAAACTATTTAAATACGAAAAAGCGATAAATGCACTTTTATACTCCCTTGAAAAGTTGGGGGGAGTATCAGATATGCATAAACTTTGCAAGATACTTTATTTTGCAGATCAACAGCATTTATCTCAATATGGCAGAAGTATAACCGGAGACAGATACATAGCCATGCAATTCGGGCCGGTTCCTTCCAATGTGGATGACATACTCAAAGCCTTGAGAGGCGACAGCTTTTTCTCAGGTGCGTCTGCTATAGATTCTTTGAAAGAAAGTATGAAATTTGAAAACCGGTATATTCTCAGAGGGATTAAAGCTCCTGATATGGATGAATTATCCGGAACGGATATAAAATGTCTCGACAAGGCCATTGATTTATGTAAAAATATGACTTTCCAGCAACTGACACAGTTCTCACACGGTTTGGCATGGACTAACACTCAACGAGATAGAGCAATATCGGTAAAGGATATTCTACGCGAGGCCGGTGATGACGAGGCATATGTGGAATATATAGCTGATAACCTGAAACTTCAATCAGCCTTTTTATGATGGACCTGCCAATTGAATTGCTTAAACAGGGTATAAAGCGTGGTTCAATTCTTCTTTCAGATAGTTTTGAGGATATAGATCATGCCAAATTCTTCGCTATTGTCGGGGTTTCCAAAGAGGCGGTAGCCGGCTTCTTTTTTATTAATTCTCGTATTCATCCTGTGATAATGTCCAAGCCTGATCAGTTGGCCATGCAATATCAGATCAGGAAAGATAATTATCCATTTCTGAGATATGATTCTTTTCTTGGTGCTAATGAATTGCTTGTACGCAGTGTCAATGAACTCGCAATATCAATGCGAGATGGAAGGACATCAATAGTTGGTCAATTAACAGAGGAAGATTTGGATATTTTGTTGGAAGCCTGTAGAAGAAGTGATTTATTCACCAACAATGAGAAACGTCTTTTTTTCTATTGAAACCAAAAATGAGACCTTAACCAAGGCGGGGGTGCCGTTACATACGAAGGCCACGAGAACCTCAGCGCATTACGGCAACCCCTCCCGGGTTGTACTTTATTCCTCGGCCAGGGCTTCGAAATAGCAGTCGGCGATTGCGAGCCATTCTTCGTTGGAGGCTTTGGTGGTGAATCCATCTTCTTTCTGAGGGTTGCCCAGATGACGACGTGCGGAATCCTCGGTGAGAGTCACCACCGTCGGCGGCACTTCCACACCATCGGTATAGAATTCGGTGAGATGCACCGGAGCTTTATCTTCCTCGATGAGATATAAGGTGCCTTCGTAATTATAAAGTCCCATTACGCGGATCACTTTCGTTTCCCCTTTCTTATCAGTGATTGTGGTTGCCGGTATATAATGAAATCCTGCCGTAGCGTTATCCCAGAGGATCGCTCCTATCCCGCGAACTTCCATATCCTCCACCAATCGGGATATAGCCTCGCTGAACAGTTTGCCGTTTGTAGTAGTATTGTTTTCCATAATTTTAGATTTAAAGAGGGTTAATTTCCTACTTTCTTAACATTTTAACTATGGAAAATGTTAGAGCTCGATATTTCAGGTCATAGCAATTTGGCTTTCGGACGCGAGAAAGAGGCCATACGGCGGAGCCAGTATTGCTTGAGGTCGATCCAGCTGATAATCTTCTTATCAGCGTCCTGATAAGGAGCCACATCCATGCCATTATGCCTCAAGGCCACATAAATCTCACCGGATTGCTCCTCCTTGAGGAATATTATCATCAGGTTGGCAGCTAAAGGAGATATCTCCTCCAGTTGCCATGACTTATGAAGAGCTTCATAGTCGGAGGTGCGAGTGAAACATCCCGGCACATTCATCACCGCCAGTAAAGGGAGGAGGGTCTCGCAATGGCCGAAATATCCAGAAAACACCTCATCGCCATCCTTCAAAGCCTTGTCGGCATCGGATATGATTCTATCAATGAGCATCGAGGTGGCGGGGGCGCAATAAGGGTCGATCTGATTAGGAGTGTTGCGCAGATAATGCTTGAGGTTGGAGGCCAGATAGCATTGACGGTATTCCTCTTCCGACATCCATTCGGTGGTGGGAGGAGCAAAGCCGGCAGCTTCGTTCCCTTGAATCACACCATACATCTCCATGGTGAGATCACGCAGCTTCCTGCTGTCTCCTTTCATATATCCGGGTGTGAACAGCCTTTCTGCCGGAGCGGCCGGCACATGTCGGTCCACAAAACCGGCATATATCTTCTCCCAACTTCCCGAGTCGCGGAAGTCTCGATATTCAGAGAAGGTGTCGAAGCAATATAGGAGAGAATCGTTTTGGTGTCCCGAGGAGGTGAAAAGTTGTAATTCTTGGTGTTCCCTTTCGAGAGAATGGTTGAATTCATACATGGTCATTATCACCCGGGGCACGAAAGTGGAGATGGATACAGCCTTGCCCGACTTGAAAAGATTCTTTCCGAAAGCGGCCATCCTTGTTCCCAGTCTCTTCTCCTCGGCAATCCCGACGGGGGAGAGCAATCCCCATCTCCCCTCGGAGGAATCGGCAATGGATTCAATCATCTTGAGAAAAGATTTCCCTTTTTCGGAAAGGGCATCCTTATTCCGGGCTTTCATCAAGGCCTTCTCAATCTTTGCCACCTTCTTTCGGGATGAGAGATAGCGGGCACCGTGGCGTGCGACGTATGATATATGCACCGGCACAAACCCTTCAGGCACGTCATAGACCGTATCCTGCATGGAGAATTCGTAGGGCATCATGGAACCTGAATATTTAGCCGGAAGCCTGTCATATCCAAGGGTTGAAAAGCTGAAAAAAGCAGTCAGCAGAAGAAAGGGGAGAAAGAATTTTTTCATAGGATAAGGGTCTCTTATGGTTTTGTGATCTCAAGAAGATTTGAGCAGGCATCCTCGAGGATGTCGAGCACATGGTAGAAACCGTCGGCTCCCGACCAATATGGATCGGGCACGGCATCTGCCTCGGGATGATTCAGGGCGAGCTCCGCCATAGGAATTATTTTCTGCTCATCCTCCACAGTAGGAGCTGCCTGGTGAAGATCCTCGAGGTTGGAGGCATCCATTCCGAAGATGAGATCGAAATTATCGAAGTCGGATGGACGTATCGTGCGCGAACGGTGGTCGATATGATATCCGCGATGCGTGGCGGCCGTGCGCATACGCCGGTCGGGGAGATCGCCCGCATGGCCTCCGTAGAATCCGCAGGAGTCTATGGAATAATTCTCGCTCAGGCCGGCCTCCCCGGCCATCTGCCGCATTATGCCGTCGGCTGCCGGGGAACGACAGATATTGCCTAAGCAGACGAAAAGGAGAGCCAAGGGTCTTTTCTCGTCACGAGCCCGGGCCGCCGCCTCTTTTATTTTTCTCTCTATTACAGGATTTATCTTCTTGGCCATATTGAAGTCGTACATTTGCACGATTAAAAAATTTTAAATATATTGATCTTCAA
>CAMWUJ010000010.1 GCA_947177405.1 uncultured Porphyromonadaceae bacterium
AAGGTAAAAATAATTTCATATTAACATTCGTAAATAAGTTTAAACAACTTCATATAAGATTCTTTGCGCATGATTATAATAAGTTCGGAATATTTTCGTTAATTTTGTTTGAGCATTTCATTTACTCCCTCAAATCAGGATTTAGACTCTTTTCTAACATGAAAATGACTCTTTAAATCACTCTCTCTAATATGAAAATGACTTTACACAGCAATAATTATAGTTATTTACGTCCGGTCCGCGATTTCTTTTTCGCTCCCACGTTGCAGAATAACTCCGCAGATCAAGGCGGACGCCTCGATTTCATCGATGGATTGCGAGGCTTGACAATGCTTATGGTGGTCTATTGGCATGTGCTGGTGATGAGTATGGATGTCACTACTTATACTGCCATGACGCTTCAGCTGTTCCGCATGCCACTATTTTTCTTCGTAAGCGGATTCTTCGCTTATTCCTTCAATTTCGACAGCATCAAGCTCAGGAAAAGACTCAACAACCGATGGCATCGCCAGTTTCTTCCCACTTTCCTTATTTTCATCCTTTTCACTCTTTTCGAAGTGGGTTATACGGGATCTTTTGAAAATGGCGGAGAATATCTCGGTTCACTATTCACCGCGCTCCATACCAACGGTCTGAGTGAATTCAAATCAGGATATTGGTTCACTTTCGTATTAGTGGAAGTGTTCTGCGTATTCGCCCTAATAAATTATCTTTTATATCGGCTTCGTGTCAGCCAACGCAAACAAGGTGTCATATATCTGATCATAGCCGCCGCTTGTGCCATACTTGAATGGATCTATTCTGAAACAGTGACCGAGAAAAGCCCGGTGGCGGTCAGAAACCTATGCGAAATTATGAGCCTTACTCATCTTGTGAAATATCAGGTATTCTTCTATCTCGGTGTGGCAGTGAGGACGTTTGACCGCGAGTTATGGAAACTGCTTAGCCGACGTATTTCCGGAATCATCATGATCGCAGTCACTGTAGTGGTGTTCTGCCTCACTCCCCGCTTCCGTGTGCCTCTCGGCTGGTTCTACGGAGCTGCCACCACCGGTATATTATTCTCCATCACCCTCTTCTTCTACCTGAGACGATTCTTCTCCGGTAAATCTTTTTTGGGCCAGATAATGAAATTTGTAGGGAAAAACACTCTCCCTATCTATCTCTTCCATTATTTCATTATCCGCATCATAAGAGATATTGACCTGAGCGGCCTTGAATCCATAATTCGGCTCGGAGCATGGGCTGAGATACCAATCGTATTGGGCATATCCTCATTGATTATCCTCATTGTGTTGGGAGTGGATGCCCTTCTGAAGATCAAGCCACGTATTCACCGATTGATTTTTGCCTGCTGAGAATGAAAATGGATAATTCCATCCCAGATACAATACCTGTCATAGCCGACGGCTTTCCACATCTTCACCATCCCGAGATCTATAATAAACTCGAACGCAAGATGATGGATTATAAAAACAGCCGTCGCTTCAGAGACGCCGGCAGGATTATCGCTTTGTCGGAAACCATAAGGAAAGACCTTATCGATTATTACAAGGTTCCGGCCCGGATAATTGAAGTGGAATATCCTTCAGTAACGACTTCAGGATCTCGACATGACTTGAACCGGAATCCGGAAAATATAAGGAAACGTTATCAACTCCCGGCCCGCTACCTCTTCATCAGCGTAATTGCAGAAAAAGGGAATCATCTTGAATTAGCCATAGATGCTCTCCCTGACATATCCCCCGATCTCTCTCTGGTGATAACATCACAAAGAAAGATTTCCCACATAAAGACTCTGGAAAAGACAGCAGCACGAAGAGGCGTGTCATCGCGTGTGTCAATATTAGAGAATCTCCATGAAGAGGATATGCGAGACATCGCCGCAGAGGCTGAAATTATCCTGTGTCTTTCGCATGGAGAAGGATTCCCCTTCACCCTTCTAAGATCCATCACCACGGGGCGACCCGTGATAGCTGCCTGCGGACCGACGAATGAAGAAATCGGCGGTCCTGACTCTTTCTATATCAATGCCTCCGACCGCACCGAACTCATACAAGCCATTCACGCCATACTTTCCGACCCGGCGGCTGCCCGGATGATGGGAGAAGCTATACTCTCACACTCCCGTAAATTCCATACAATCATTGCATAAAGAAATAGCAAATAATCAAATGTGTCTTTTATTTCCTAAAATCTTTCACAAGGTAAATCATTGCACATCAAACCCTGTTGATAAGTTTTTTCAAAAAAATATTTAATCCTCCCTCACCAATAGCATTTTGTTGATAAAAAATAGCTAACTTTACACATCCAAACAGCAAATATATCCTGCGGGCACCCCTTTTACAAAAAAAAGAGAGGGAAGCACGGAGGATTTGGTGTATATATTGACACAATAACTCCCTGAACCACCTCTAAAATCAACACAATGATTATGGATGAAACTACATATCATATCCCGGCCCTTTTCGGAGAAGCTCTCGACGGACTCAATATAAAGCCCGACGGAGTATATGTGGATGTCACTTTCGGAGGTGGCGGACATTCGCGCGGTATTCTCAAACGCCTTGGTGAAGAGGGGCGCCTGTATGGATTTGACCGCGACATGGACTCATTCAACAATGTGCCCGACGACGATCGCTTCACATTCGTACACTCTAATTTCCGTTACATCTCCAATTTCCTAAAATATCATGGAGAGGAGAAGGTGGATGGCATCCTTGCTGACTTAGGTGTGTCGTTTCATCATTTTGATGATGCTGAACGAGGATTCTCTTTCCGCAACAACGCCCCACTCGACATGAGGATGAACCAACGGGGAGGAAAAACCGCGGCCGATGTGCTGGCTGAATATGATGAATCGCAAATTCTCACTCTCCTCCGCACATATACAGATCTCAAGAAACCTCACCTTATCGCAAAGGCAATAGTGAAAGCCCGATCCGAGCAACCTATCACCACAACATTCGAATTAGTGGAGGCTGTGAAAGCAACCATAAATCCACGCCAAGAGAAGAAGGAGTTGGCTCAAGTGTTTCAAGCCCTGCGTATTGAGGTGAATGGTGAGATGGAAGCACTCAGGAAATTTCTTGAATCGTCAATAACTCTTCTCCGCACAGGCGGACGGCTTGCCGTGATCACCTATCATTCGATAGAAGACCGCATGGTGAAGAATTTCATAAAAACCGGAAATGTGGAAGGCATAGAAGAGAAAGACTTCTACGGTCGTGTCTCCACTCCCTGGAAGGCTGTGACACGGAGCCCGATCGTTCCATCCGAAGAGGAAATAGAGAGGAATCCGCGCAGTCGCAGCGCAAAACTCAGGATAGCTGAGAAATTATGATTTGTAAGATAGGTGAATGAAGAAGCTGTTCAAACAACTTCCAAGATTAAACTTCAATGGCTAAAGAAAAGAAAAGCAAGAAAGCAAAAGATAAAAAAGATAACGGCACAGGCTGGGTGAGCGAACTCCGATACGGGCGATCCATAAGTCTTGAATTTTTCAAGACCCACGCATGGCTGATGCTTATTTTCGTGGTGATAGTGATTTCAATGATGGGACTCCGCTACAAAACCAAGATGAAAATGAGCGAAATCAAAAAGCTCAATATCGAGCTCCAGAGAGTGGAAAGCGAGAAGCTTCAGGAGAAAGCCCGATATATGTCGCTGATACGTGAGACGGAGATGAGGAAAATGGTGGCCGAGAAGGGGCTCGACCTGCAGTTTCAGGACCAGCCTCCCTACGAGCTAACCGAATAGACAATCCCATACGGCTTATAAAGACATTTACCATAATATCAAAATAATTTATCAATTAACACAAACCATCGGAAGGATAAAGGGAACATGGCAAAACAGAACAACAAAAAACACATACTTTTCCGCTACGGACTCATCTGCATCGGGTTCGTGGTTTTCAGCATAGCCGTAGTGGCCAAGATGTTCAAGACTACCGTCATCGATGCCGGAGCCTGGAACGAACGCGCTAAATCGGAGCTCTCCAAAGTGGATACCATCGCTCCTGAGCGAGGAAACATCTTGGCTGACAACGGAAATATATTAGCCTGCAACCTGAAGGTGTATGATATAAAGATCGACCTTCGTCATAACAAGATAAAAGCCCTCAAGAGCATTCCATGGGCCAAGGTCGATTCTCTTGCCGACTCTCTCGACCATTATTTCCCCCGGGTGAAGGATCTGCACCGTCATCCCGACACATTGGCCAAATATTCATGGCACACACGTCTGAAAAAAGAGTTTGAGAAGCCTCACGATAAACGCCCCCGCGCCCTTCGCCTGGTGCAGAAAGGCACTCTGGAGGATTTCGAGAAGATAAAGACATTCCCGCTCGTCCGCGATTTCAAGGGTGCCGGCTTCCGCAATCCATTATATAAAGAGGAGCGAAAGATACGCATGTATCCATACGGACGCATGGCCTACCGAAGCATCGGCCGTGTGAATGAGAACCAGGCCACAGGGGAGATACACGGCTACTCCGGACTTGAGAAAGACCTCGACTCCCTCCTCTACGGCAAACCGGGGCTTGCCAAGAAAGTGGCCCTCAACAGCGGAATCACCAACTGGGTCTCCACTCCTCCCCAAAGAGGCTACGATATCCGCACCACAATCGACATCGACCTCCAGGACATGCTTGAAGAAGAGCTCTACAACGTATGCTCCGAATCTAACGCCGAATGGGGCACCGCCATCCTGATGGAGGTGGAGACCGGCGAGATAAAGGCCATATCCAACATCGAGCTCCTCTCCGACGGAACATACGGTGAGGCTCTCAACCGCGCCGTGCTACCCTTCGAGCCCGGATCGGTGATGAAACCCATATCTCTGATGATAGCCTTCGAGGATGGTCTGGTGAAAAGTGTAAATGATCAGGTTAGCTGCGCTCCTTTCCAGAAGACAAGCGACCCACACGGAGGCGGAATGAAGACAATGAAGCAGGTGATCGAGCAGTCGTCAAATCCCGGCATATCCCGAGTGATATTCCGAGGATATGAGAACGACCCCTCCAAATTCTACGACCGTCTGGCTGGAATGGGATTTTTCGAACCCATCCGTTCGGGTATCGCCGGAGAATGTGTGCCCCGCATACGCAAGCTTGTGGCCAAAGATTCCAAAGGAAACAACATCACCATGACCGCACGTCATCTCGACCTTGCCCGCCAGGCCTATGGATACAACACAGAGCTCCCTCCGCTATTCACACTCTCGGTATATAATGCCATCGCAAACGGCGGAAAATATGTGCGTCCGCATCTTTTGAAAAGCCTTATCGACGAGAACGGACGCGACTCCATAATCCCGATCCAATATATCCGCGACCGCATCTGCTCCGAAGAGACTGCCCGCAAGGTGAGGGAATGTATCAAGGAGGTGGTATGGGGAGAACATGGCACAGCCAAGCTCGTGCGCGACGACCGGGTGATGGTGGTCGGAAAGACCGGAACCGCTTTCCCGGTGGAAAACGGTGTCTATAATAAGGCAAAACGCCGCTATGCATTCGCCGGATTCTTCCCCTACGAACAGCCCAAATACAGCTGCATCGCCCTCGTGCTCGGAAACGGCGGCAACTCCGCCAACCGCACCTCCGGTCAGGTAGTGAAGAACATGGCGATAAAAATGTATTCCAGAGGTATGCTCGATAATGCCTCGACCTATTCATCCGAAAAGAAAGAGAGTCGTCCCATTCTGGTGGCCTCCAATGCATACGACCAGAAGAAACTGGCCAAGAATATCGGAGCTGACAGAGTGAAGAAAGTGAAGTCGCCCACCCCTCCGTCGCAGGGGGCGGTGCCAAGCGTGATCGGCTATGACGCACCGACCGCAGTCAAGATTCTGGAGGAAGCCGGAATAGAGGTAAGACTCCGTGGAAGCGGCATAGTGAGAGGACAGTCGATCGAGGCCGGAACAGCCCTCCGTAAAGGAATGAAGATGACCCTCACCTTAAAAGTATAAAACAAGGGCTCGAAAGCCCGACCCAATAAAAAGACAGGAAAAATGGCAGTAAAATTATCACACCTCATCAAAGGGATCGACACCCTCGAGGTGATAGGAGATACCGATAAAAACATAATCGACCTTCAGAGCGATTCACGAAAAGTGAGAAAGGAAGGTATGTTTGTGGCTGTGCGTGGTGTAACCACCGACGGTCATAAATATATTCCCGTAGTGGCAAGCGCCCATGTGGGAGCCATAGTATGCGAGGATATGCCGGCATCCCTCGAGAAGGGAGTGACCTATATCCGAGTCAAAGATTCATCCGTGGCCTTAGGCAAACTCGCCTCGGCCTGGTATGGTCATCCCTCGGCCAAACTTAAACTTGTAGGCGTGACCGGCACAAACGGAAAGACCACCACCGCCACCCTTCTCTACGAGATGGCGAGACTGGAAGGCTACAAGGCCGGACTCATCTCCACGGTGTGCAATTATATCCAGGAGCGCATGGTGCCCTCCACCCACACCACTCCCGACCCTCTCACCCTAAATGCCCTCCTTGCAGAGATGGTGGAGGCCGGATGTGATTATGCTTTCATGGAGGTATCCTCCCATGCTGCCCAGCAGCACCGTATCGCCGGCCTCACTTTCGCCGGAGGTGTATTCTCCAATCTGACTCGCGACCACCTCGACTATCATGGCACGGTGGAAAATTATATGAAAGCGAAGAAGATGTTTTTCGACATGCTTCCCGCCGATGCTTTCGCTCTGGTAAATGCCGACGACAAGGCAGGATCCTATATGCTGCAGAATACCAAAGCCCGGAAATACACATATTCCCTGCGCAGTGACGCCGACTTCCGCTGCAAGATTCTGGAGACAAGGCTCGACGGTACTCTCCTTCTCCTGAATAATCATGAGGTGGAGGTGCGATTCACGGGACGCTTCAACGCCTATAACCTCACGGCCGTATATGGAGCCGCCATTCTCACCGGATTCCCGGAGGAAGAGGTGCTGGTCAACATGAGCAAACTCGTGCCCGTGGCAGGACGATTCCAGACCATCCGCGGCGGCAACGATGTGACTGCAATCGTGGACTATGCCCACACCCCCGATGCCCTTGTCAATGTGCTCGACACCATCCGCGAGATAGTGGGTGCCGGAGGCGAAATCACCACAGTGGTGGGTGCCGGAGGAAACCGCGACCATGGCAAGCGACCGATGATGGCCCGCGAGGCGGCATGCCGCAGCGACCTCCTGATTCTCACCAGCGACAACCCCAGGGATGAGGACCCCGAGGCTATCATAGCCGACATGAAGGCCGGCCTCACCAATGAGGAGCTGCGACGCACAATCTGCATCACCGACCGCCGCGAAGCAATACGAACCGCTTTGCGCATGGCTAAACCGGGAAGCGTGGTGCTCGTGGCCGGAAAGGGACATGAGACTTATCAGGAGGTGAAGGGCGTGCGCCATCATTTCGACGACAGAGAGGAAGTGAAAGAAGGATTCTGATCTAAAATGCAATAAACTGATAGAAAGATGCTATACGCTTTATTGGAACAATGGGAGAAATGGGATTTTCCGGGGCATAACCTGATGAGCTACATCACCTTCCGATCGGGTGTGACTTTCTCGCTGGCTCTGCTGATAGCTCTGGTGTTCGGACAGAAAATAATCCATCGACTCCAGAGAATGCAGATTGGCGAGGAGATACGCAATCTCGGTCTTGAAGGCCAGATGCAGAAGAAAGGCACCCCAACGATGGGAGGTGTGATCATCATCCTATCCATTCTCGTGCCCTGTCTGCTCATAGGCAATCTTTCAAACATATACATGATTCTGATGCTGGTGGCCACCGTATGGATGGGGGCCATCGGATTCCTCGACGACTACCGCAAGCTAAAATACCATAACAAGGATGGTCTGCAGGGAAAATATAAGGTGACAGGACAGGTAGGCCTCGGCCTTCTTGTCGGAATCACAATGTGGCTTTCGCCCAATATCGTGATGAGCGAGAACTTCGAGGTGGAAAATGTGACAAGTCATGAGACTGAGATAGTAGTTTCAAAGGATGAGATAAAGTCGCCGCAGACCACAATCCCATTTGTGAAAAACAATAACTTCAATTATGAATGGCTCACAAGCTGGGTGGATAACAAAGAAGCCGCCACCACATTGGGATGGCTCGTATTCGTGCTTGTAGTGATAATCGTGGTCACGGCCGTCAGCAACGGAGCCAACCTCACCGACGGAGTGGACGGTCTTTGTGCCGGAACTTCGGCCATAATCGGGGTCTCGCTATTGGTGATGGCATATCTGGGGAGCAACGTCATATATGCCAAATATCTGAATATAATGTATATACCCGGTTCGGAAGAGCTATGTGTATATGCAGCTGCCTTCATGGGAGCTCTCGTGGGATTCCTATGGTATAATGCTTATCCTGCCCAGGTGTTCATGGGCGACACGGGAAGTCTCACGCTGGGAGGAATCATCGCGGTGTTCGCCATCCTGATACGCAAGGAGCTGCTAATCCCCATCCTGTGTCTGATATTCTTCCTTGAGGATGTATCGGTGATGATGCAGGTGGCATATTTCAAATTCACCAAAAAGAAATATGGCGAAGGACGCCGCATATTCAAGATGACCCCTCTCCACCATCATTTCCAGAAAGACCTTGACCCATGCGCCAAAGTGATCTGGAAGAATCCGAAGCGCGGTATTCCCGAACCCAAAATCGTGACACGCTTCTGGATTGTGGGTATCCTGCTCGCCGTCCTCACTTTTGTAACATTGAAAATCAGATAAGTAAGTATTCAAAATTAACCGATAGTAAGTGTTTATTTTTATCTTTCATACTCTATGCGGCTTCTTTTTTGACGATTTCGGTTTGTCGCTCAGTCACATAGCTCGCTATGCTCCTTCGCTCCGCACCCAAATCGTCTAAAAAATAAGCTCGCATATAGTATAAATTAATTTTGAACACTTACTTAAAACAAAATAAAATGAAGGAACTTCTTGTAGTGCTCGGAGGAGGAGAAAGCGGCGTGGGAGCCGCCATCCTCGGCAAAGAGAAAGGAATGGAAGTATTTCTCAGCGATATGGGCACGATTGCCGACAAATATAAGAATATCCTCAACGAGGAGAATATAGAATTCGAGGAAGGCCGACATTCCGAAGATAGAATCCTGAAAGCAGATATCGTGGTGAAGAGCCCCGGTATTCCTCCCTATGCCCCTATGGTGGAGAAGATCACAGCCAAGGGTATTCCGGTGCTCTCTGAAATAGAATTCGCAGGAAGATACACCGATGCCAAAATGGTATGCATCACCGGATCCAACGGCAAGACCACAACCACTCTCCTCACTTACCACATACTCCGGAAAGCCGGTCTGAACGTGGGCCTGGCAGGAAATGTGGGAAAAAGCCTGGCGCTGCAGGTGGCCCGCGAACACCACGACTATTATGTGATCGAGCTTTCGAGTTTCCAGCTTGAGAATATGTATGACTTCAAGGCCGATATCGCAGTGATTATGAATATCACTCCCGACCACATGGATCGATACGACCATAAGATGGAGAACTATGTGAAAGCCAAATTCCGTATTCTTCAGAACCAGACTGCCGAAGACTATTTCATCTATTGGCAGGACGATCCGGTGGTGACCGAACAGATACGTCAGATACAGACAGAGGCTATCCTGATGCCTTTCAGCGAATTCCGTCAGGAAGACACCAAAGCCTATGTGGAAAACGGTATCGTGCATTTCATAGCTCCCACCGAGGTATGGGAGATACCCCGCGACCGACTCTCTCTGCATGGCCTCCATAACCTCTACAATTCAATGGCGGCTGGTCTGTCGGCATCTATCCTCAATATTAAGGACGACAAGATTCGCGGTGCTCTCGAAGACTTCGAAGCCGTGGAACACCGTCTTGAATTCGTTGCCGAAGTGGATGGGGTAAAATATGTGAACGATTCCAAGGCAACCAATGTCAACTCCACCTGGTATGCGCTTGAGAGCATGACCACTCCCACCGTGTTAATATTGGGTGGAAAAGATAAAGGAAACGACTACACCGAAATCGAACAGCTTGTAAAGGATAAGGTGAAAGCCATCGTATGCATGGGTAAGGACAATACCAAACTTCTCGACTTCTTCCAAGGGAAGGTGCCGGTGATTTCCGACACCCACTCCATCGAAGATGCCGTGAAGGAATGTGCCCGTCTTGCGTCGGAAGGAGAGACAGTGCTACTCTCTCCCTGCTGCGCGAGCTTCGACCTCTTCTCAAGCTACGAGGACCGTGGAAAAAAATTCAAGGATGAGGTGAGGAAACTCTCCTCAAAAAGCTGACCTTCATGCCCTGCGGAAATTATCTATGATATAAACACAACAAACTCATTTGACATCAATGACCGATAACAGAAACCTTTCAACTGCCGGACTTGACATCCGGGAGACAATCGACGGAAAACCTTCGGATCCGGCGACCCCGGCCGAGAGCGCCGTGGCACAAGTGGCCGCTGCGGCGGCACGCGCCAAGAAGGCCACCAAGCCTTCACGACCCGACCATTACATCTGGGGAATCTACATCATGTTTCTCCTCATCAGCGTGGTCGAGCTCTT
Organism: uncultured Porphyromonadaceae bacterium; assembly: GCA_947177405.1. Lineage (GTDB taxonomy): Bacteria > Bacteroidota > Bacteroidia > Bacteroidales > Muribaculaceae > Lepagella. Next base: position 10,584 of record CAMWUJ010000010.1, read on the forward strand.
CAGTGCGTCAAGCTCCGAGGTATCATCCGCCAATGTATATAGTCCGCTCATCCGCCACGGTATCTTCCTGGTGATCGGAGTTGCAATCGTGCTGGGTCTCCAGAAGACCCATTATGTGGTGCTCCGGAGAATGGCATGGATAGTGGCCATACTCTCGTTAGGACTCCTGGTGCTCTCCTCAGTGATCGGAGTGGAGATAAACGGGGCGCAGCGTGCGATAAGAATCGCCGGTATGACTATCCAGCCTGCCGAAATGATTAAACTCGCGGCCGTGCTTCTCCTGGCAGCTATCTTGTCGAAAAACCAGAGCCCCGGAGGAGTGACCAATAACGGCGTGATCCAATGTGCCATTGTGGTGGTGGTGTTCGGTGCGCTGCTATGGAGCAACGGTCTGACCAACATGATTCTTCTGATGGGCGTCAGTATCAGTATGTTTCTGATCGGTGGAATCCAATGGAAAAAATTCGGAGTGGTGATGCTCGTATATGGATGCTGCGCCGGAGCATTGATGATGGTCAAATATATGAAGCCCGACACAAGTCATTTCGACGAGGTGAAGAACGAACAGCTCTATTCCCAGGGAGGATCAGCTATCGAAAAAACAGGAGGAGGCCGTGCCAGCACCCACAAGGGACGTCTGTCGCGCTGGCTTGAGGGTACATCTCCCGATGATCCTATAGATGATATGAATCGTCAGGTGATATTCTCCAACTTCGCCCAGGCTCATGGAGGAGTGTTAGGTCAGGGACCGGGAAATTCACGTGAAAGCGCCCGACTCCCTCTCGCATTCTCCGATTATATCTTCTCGATCATAATCGAAGACACCGGTTTTGTGGGAGGATGCTGCCTGCTGCTGCTGTATCTACTTCTGGTGGCCCGGGCGGGGCGCGTGGCATATAAATGCTCAAGAGCCTTTCCGGCCTTCCTCATCATGGGGTGTGCGGTGCTCATAGTATTCCAGGCGCTGGTCCACATGGCCATCGTCACCGGTATATTCCCGGTATCGGGGCAGCCGCTCCCATTCATATCCAAGGGAGGAACATCGATATTGGTGATGTCGGCGGCTATTGGAATGATGCTGTCGGTGAGCCGTTATGCAGTAACGAGCGGCAACAAGAATGAAATAAAGGCTGAGATGAAGGCTCTTCCCGAAGACCTTCAGGCAGCCAATATAACAAATTATACCACACTCTAAGCCATGGCAGAGAAATATAATATACTTATCAGCGGCGGAGGCACGGGAGGACATATCTTCCCGGCTGTCTCCATCGCCAACGCACTTCGGAGACACCTCGACTGCAACATACTCTTCGTAGGTGCCGAGAACAGGATGGAAATGGAGAAAGTGCCGGCAGCCGGATACAAGATAGAAGGGCTTCCGGTGGCCGGTTTCAACCGCAAAAATCTCTTCAAGAATGTTCCGGTGCTTGTCAAGCTGTGGAAAAGTATCCGCAAGGCACGCAAGATAGTGAAAGATTTCAAACCCGACATCGCCATAGGCGTGGGAGGCTATGCCTCGGGACCCACCCTGAAAGCCGCGCAGCGTGCCGGGGTGCCTACCCTTCTCCAGGAACAGAACTCATACGCCGGAGTGACCAACAAGCTCCTGGCCTCCAAGGCCGGAAGCATATGCGTGGCCTATGAAGGGATGGAACGCTTCTTCCCGGCCGAAAAGATAGTGCTCACGGGCAATCCTGTGAGAAAAGACCTCATGGAGGCACGCAAAGAGAAAGGGAAAGCCAGGGAGAGTTTCGGACTCGCTGCCGAGCGCCCCACAGTGCTCATCGTAGGAGGAAGTCTGGGCGCACGCACTCTCAATGAAAGTATCGAGGCCCGCATACGCGAATTCATAGATCGTGGGCTGCAGGTGATATGGCAGACAGGAAAGAATTTCGGCGACCGCGGTCCGCAGGCGGCCAAGGGGCTGAAAGGAGCTGTCGTGACTCAATTCATCAACGACATGGCCTCTGCATACGCAGCTGCCGATCTGGTGGTGTCGCGTGCCGGTGCAAGCTCCATCAGCGAGCTCCAGAATCTGGGAAAGGCATGTGTGCTCGTCCCCTCTCCGAATGTGGCGGAAGATCATCAGACAAAGAATGCCCTCGCCCTCGCCAACCGCGACGCGGCAGTGATGGTGACCGATGCCGAAGCACCGCAAAAACTCGTCGATACCATCTTCTCCCTGATAGGAGACAAGAAAAAACTGGCCGATATGGAAAAAAATATCTCCGAAATGGCCCTCACCGACAGCGATGAGAAAATCGTGGCCGAGGTGATGAAAATAATCAAAAGGTGAAAATTCAAGGGATCACCCCTGAAAAGAAATAAATCAAGGGATAACCCTAAAAAGGTAAGAATTAAGTGGATAAAAAAGAGAATATGCAGAGAAGCCTCTATTTCGTGGGGGCCGGTGGAATAGGGATGGCCAATCTTGTGAGGTATTATCTGCGCCACGGATCTGAGGTGGGAGGCTATGATCGCACCCCTTCGGATCTCACTGCAGCATTAGAGAAAGAGGGAGCGCAACTCACCTTCACCGACAATGAGGAGGAAATCCCCGTTTCCTTCCGCAATCCGGAGGAGACATTGGTGGTATATACTCCGGCCGTGCCGGAGGAGAACAGAATCCTCAGCTGGTTTCGCGACAATGGATTTGAGGTAGTGAAACGCGCCGCCCTTCTTGGTAAAATCACGCGCCACACCCGGGCCATCTGCATAGCCGGAAGCCACGGCAAGACCACCACCTGCTCTATGACAGCCAATATCCTGCGCGAGTCAAAGCAAGGATGCACCGCGTTCCTGGGGGGAATCTTGCGCAACACCGGCAGCAACCTCGTGCTCGACGAGAAATCACCCTACACAGTGATCGAAGCCGATGAATACGACAGATCGTTCCATCATCTCAGCCCGCAGATAGCGGTGGTCACATCCACTGACCCGGACCATCTCGACATATACGGCGATGAGGCCCACTATCTTGAGGCTTTCTCGATATTCACCTCACTTATCCGTGAAGGCGGAGTGCTGATCACCCATACAGGTCTTGCCTACCATCCCGATGTGAAGTCGGGAGTGAAGATCGAAACCTATAGCGGAGGGGAAGAAGGAGACTGGCACGCGGAGAATGTGCGCTACGCCACAGGAAAGATAATCTTCGACCTTGTGGGTCCTGACATCCGCATCGACGGAATAGAACCGGGAGTGCCGGTGGAAATCAATATCGACAACGCCGTGGCAGCAGCAGCGGCAGCCATCCATGCCGGAGCCGGTCCGGAAGAGGTGAAAGAAGGACTGCGCAGCTTCAAGGGAGCACGCCGGCGCTTCGAGATATATCTTGACGGTACAGAAAGGGAAAACGGTCCCGTGCTCATCGACGACTATGCCCACTCCCCCAATGAGGTGAAAGCATCGATAGCTTCAGTGAAAAAACTTTATCCGGGGAAGAAGCTGAGTGTGGTGTTCCAGCCACATCTATATACACGTACCCGCGATTTCGCGGCGGAATTTGCAGAAGCACTCTCCGGGGCAGATCAGGTGATAATGCCTGAGATATATCCGGCACGCGAGCTTCCCATCGAAGGAATCACCTCGCAAATCATCCTCGATAACGTAAAAAGCAAGGAAAAAATATTTTGCGAGAGAAAAGATTTGTTGAATCTGATAAAAAATTGTAACTTTGAAATCCTTATGACATTAGGAGCAGCCGACATCGACCGGCTGCTACCCGAAATCAAGGAAATTCTTTCGAAAGAACAATAGAATCCGGCGAAAAAACCAGTTATGTCACACACCGGGAAAGTAATAATGAAATGGAGCCTTCTGCTTCTGCTATTTGCCTATTGCATCACCATGAGCTTCTGGGCACACGCGGAGGCAGACCAACATGTGTGTGAAGGAATAGATATCGAAGTCAAAGGAAACCGCCAGATGGATACCATCGTGGTCAGAGGAGTGGCGCATGCCCTTGCGCGCTATCCCCATAAAATCAAGGGGGCTCATCTGAATGAAATCAATACCGCAGCGGTGGAGAGATATCTCACCGGTCTCAACACATTCGAAAGCGTGAACTGCATGATCACAGCCGGATCACGGCTGAAGATTGAGATTGTGCCTCTGGTGCCTGTGATGAGATTGTTTACCGGCGACAAGTCGTATTACATCAACAAGGATGGTAAACAGATTGAATCAAAATCGGAATTCTATACGGATGCCCCGGTAGTTACGGGTAATTTCAATTCCGATTTCACACCAAAAGAAGTAATACCTCTGGTGAAATATATCGAGAAAGACCCCATGCTCCGCAATCTTGTGGGAATGGTGGAGGCTCGCGATTCCCGAAATCTTATCCTTGTGCCCCGGATGCTGGGCCATGTGGTGAATTTCGGTGACACTACACGGCTGAAAGAGAAAAAAGAGGCTCTTCAGTTGTTTTATAAAAAAGTAATGCCCTATAAAGGATGGGAAGAATACGACACGATTTCAGTCAAATTTAAAGGACAGGTTGTGGCCACCCGACGCATAAAACCCGTGGTCAAGAGCCTCCCCGTGGATTCCGACGACATCGATCCGGATGAAACCACTCTGGGCGACCACCTCACCGAGACAGATGAGGAAATAGCAAACACAGAAGAATAGACAGACGGGATATGAACGAAGACAGATATGTGGCTGCCATAGAGATAAGCAGCTCCAAGATAATGGTCGCGGTGGGGAAGCTGCGACCCAACAATCAGCTTGACATCATAGCATGCGAGCAAGACAAAGGTGTGGAAGGAGTGAGATACGGGGTGATACAGAACCTCGAGGACACATCCCTCCGCATCGACCACCTCCTCAACAAGATCCAGAGACGATCTTCAGTGCTCCCCAGAGAGATTGTGGGGGTATATGTGGGATTGTCCGGAAGATCGCTTCGTTCGCTCACCACAGAAGTGAGCAAGAATCTCCCTGATGAAACAGAAATCACCAACGAGATAATCAGCAGTCTCCGCGCCCAGGCCCTGGAGACCGCAATAGATAATTCCCTTGATGTTGTAGATGCGATCCCGAGAGTGTTCAAGGTAGGAAAAACCGAAACCACCTCTCCAAAAGGGATGGTGGGCGACAGCATCCGGGGCACCTTCGACCTTATAGTATGCCGCCCGGAGCTCAAGAAAAACCTTGTAAGGACACTCCAGGACAAGCTCGGAATAAAGATCAACGGAGCGATGGTGACTGCACTCTGCACAGGTCAACTCGTGCTCCGCGCCGAAGAGAAGAGACTCGGATGTATGCTCGTGGACATGGGAGCCGAAACCACTACGGTGACAATCTACCGCAGCGGCCATCTCCGCTATTTCGCCACTCTCCCTATGGGAGGCCGAAATATCACCCGAGACATCACCACCCTCCATCTCCTTGAAGACAAGGCTGAAGACCTCAAGACCACTTCAGGAGACGCCATAGCGCGCGATTCAGTGTCATCACTGAATATCAACGGAGTGAAGATGTCAGATGTATCCAACCTCGTTGTGGCCCGGTCGGAGGAGATTGTGGCCAACATCATCGAGCAGATCACATACGCCGGTCTTAAAGATACTGATCTTCCCGGAGGAATCATCTGTATCGGAGGCGGTTCGCAGCTCAGAGGAATACTTGAACTGCTCGGAAACCAAAGCGACCTCACAGTGCGCCGTGGATCGCTACCTACATACATTCGTATTGAAGACAGCAAGGCTCCGTCGTTCGAAATTATAGAACTCGCAAGCGTGCTATATACAGGAGCTACCAATAATAAAGCCGAGTGTCTGGTGATACCTCAGAGAGAGGAACTTCCCGAAAACGGAATGAGTCATCCCGAACAGGATATCATCGACGACTATCCAGAGCCCAGAAAACAGAAAGAGAAGAAGAAAAAGACGGGAAGAACATGGTGGAAACCCTTGAGCAATAAGATTTCCGACTTCTTCACCGGCACAGGAGATGATGAAGATGACATCATCGATTAATTCACCCACTCACCTCAGAAACAAATGACAGAAGACTTCACAATAGATAACGATATACGCGACATCACTGACACCTCAGGATTCGCCGAAGAACACAACGACGCCATCATCAAAGTGGTGGGTGTCGGAGGAGGCGGCTGCAACGCCGTGAGCTATATGTACAAGCTCCAGATTCCTCATATCAATTTCGTGGTCTGCAACACCGACAAGCAATCGCTTGAGATGTCGCCCGTGCCCAACAAGATTCTTCTCGGTCCGGGGCGAGGAGCCGGCAACAAACCCGAAATAGGACGGAAATATGCCGAGGAGAACGAAGATAAGATCGCCGATCTCTTCACCGACCAGACCGAGATGGTGTTCATCACTGCCGGGATGGGCGGAGGCACCGGCACCGGCGCCAGCCCCGTAGTGGCCAAGATAGCCAAGGATGCCGGTATGCTCACAATCGGAATCGTGACCGTGCCTTTCCTTTTTGAAGGAGAAAAGAAGATTCTCAAGGCTCTCGACGGAGCAAAGGAGATGGCCGAGCATGTGGATTCATTGCTTGTGATCAACAATGAAAACCTTATCGAGCTTTACAAAGACCTCAACTTCTTCAATGCCTTCGGCAAGGCCGATGATACACTGGCTAATGCCGCCCGATCCATCTCGGAGATCATATCCGATCCCTGCTACATCAATGTCGATTTCCAGGACGTGAAGACTACTCTCCGCGAATCGGGCACAGCAATCATATCCACTGCCGAAGGAGAAGGGGAACACCGCATCACCGACGCTATCCAGAACGCCCTTCATTCGCCACTCTTGAAGAGTCACGACATATACACTTCGAAACGTCTGCTCCTCAAATTCATGTGCTGGCGAGACTCCCCCAATCCTCTGAGAGCCGAGGAGATTTCCGAAATCACACAATTCACCAATAAACTCCCGTCGAGCATCGATGTGAAGTGGGGTATCGGTGACGACCCCTCACTTGGTGACAAAGTGAAGATCACGGTGCTCGCCGCCGGCTTTGATGTCACCCTGAGAGAAGGGAAGAACGATGAGTCGGGTAAAGGCGGACGCACCATCGTGATGGCCAGCTCCTCCGAAGAGGACAAGAAAGAGGAGGAGAAGAAGAAACGCGAAGAGAGAGCCAAGATAGAAGACTACTATGGCGGCGAGCGTCTCACTCAACATCGCCGCATGGGCGACAAGATGAAATATGCGGTGCTCTCACCGTCGATGTTCGACGATTATGAGGTGATCGCGCTTCTTGAACGCACTCCGGCCTATAACCGTCCGGCCAACTTCAATGAGACCCTGAAGAAAGTGAGCGAGGCCACAATCATGCCCGAATCCAAACCCTCGGCACCTGATTCCTTCCGTCTCGGCACATCTTCATCCTCATCTTCATCCCGATCTTCCGGCCATTCCGACAATGGCAATGGGGGAGGCAATGTCATAACATTCTAAAAAATCTGATGGAAAATAAATTTTCAATGGTGGCCAAGACATTCCAGGGCCTTGAGGATGTGCTCCGCGATGAGCTCATCTCCTTAGGTGCGGAAAATGTGGAGATGGGCCGCCGCATGGTCAGCTTCGAGGGAGACCTCGCTGTGATGTATAAAGCTAATCTCTGCTGCCGTACAGCCCTGAGAATTCTCAAGCCAATTGAAAAATTCACAGCTCACGACCCCGATGAACTGTATGATATAGTAAGAGACATCGACTGGGGGAAATATATGGATGAGAACACCACTTTCTCCATCGATTCCACAGTGAACAGTGACGAATTCACTCATTCCAAATTTGTCACCTACCGTGTGAAGGACGGCATAGTGGACCATTTCCGTGACAAGACAGGTCAGCGCCCCTCTATCAGAGTGACCGGAGCCGACCTTATGCTCAACGTCCATATATTCGAAGACCGTGTCACAATCTCGCTCGACTCCAGCGGAGAGCCCCTCTCCAAGCGAGGCTACCGCGTGGAGCAGACAGAAGCGCCGATCAATGAGGTGCTCGCCGCCGGAATAATCATGAAAACCGGCTGGAGAGGCGATTGCAATTTTGTGGATCCCATGTGCGGATCCGGCACTTTCCTCATCGAGGCAGCCCTTATCGCCGCCAATATCAATCCCGGCATATACCGCGAAAGCTTTGCCTTCGAGAAATGGAGCGACTTCGACAAAGACCTCTTTGAGGACATCTATAACGATGACAGCGCCGAACGCGACTTTGATTTCAAGATATACGGCGGCGATATCGATCCCGAGGCTGTGGCCATAGCAAGGAAAAACGTTAAATCAGCCAAGGTGGAAGACATGGTGGAACTGTCCTGCCGCCCCATGACCGACTGGACCGACAATCCCGAAGCCGGTATCCTCGTGATGAATCCACCCTACGGAGCGCGTCTGCGTCCCGATGACATGACGGAACTTTACCGCAGTATAGGCACATGCCTCAAACGCAACTTCCCCGGATACCATGCCTGGATAATCGGCATGAACGATGATGACTTCGCTAATATCGGTCTCAAACCATCACTCAAGATTCCCTTGCTCAACGGATCCCTGGAATGTTCGCTGCGTGAGTATGTGCTTTTCGACGGTTCATATTCCGATTTCCGTGCCGACGGAGGGAAAGTGAGCCGCTATGATGAAGAGGAGGATCAAAGGCGTCCCAAGAAGATGCGCCATCTCTCAGATGATGAATGGAAGGCAGAGACACGTAAATTCGGCCACTCCAAGCAGAACTTTTCCAAAGGCGCTAAAAATTCAAAGGGAGGTAAAGGCTGTTTCGGATCCGACCGTCGTTTCGATAAGAAAAACAAGCCTGTGCGAGGTGAAAAGAGATATGAGGATGACGACCGCACCGAGCAAAAGAATTATGGCGGAGGAAACCGCAAATATGACGATAGAGCCGAGCGGAAGAATTATGGCGGAGGAAACCGCAAATTTGACGACCGATCCGAGCGGAAGAACTATTCCAAAGGCGACCGCAAGGCAGGCTTCAAGCCTCGGGAAGCGGTCAGCGTGAAACCCCAAGCACCTAAAATTTCGGCAGACAATGCCCATGTATTCTCCAGTGTCCCTATGAGGTCGCGCAAAAAGAAATATAACTCCGGTGAAGAGCTGCAATGAGATATAAGACCATAGGTACAGGAGGATTTGCGGGGGCGGTGGCCATTGCCATTGTCCTCGCCATCATATATTACATTACCGGTGGCTCAGGGCCGGTGTCGGGCAACATGGGGCTTTGTCTCCCCTCACCCGACCAATGGCCAATACCGGTGGAATGGTCATGGATAATCAACATGGCTCTCATAGTGGGGAGCGGCACGGCCCTGATATTCTTCAACAAGGGCTATTCGCTGATACAGAACGCAGACATGGTGTTTCCATCTATGTTTGTCATCCTTACTGCCACCAATCCCTGGGCCGGAGGACAACTCGACTCCTCGTCGCTGATGGTGATTATCAACATTATATGTCTGGCCACTATCTTCAGCTGCTATAAAAGCCGCAATGCGACGCAGGAGGTGTTCTTCGTGGCCACAATGTTGGGAGTGGGAAGTATGTTTCAATATGCCTTCCTATTCTTCATTCCCGCCTACCTGCTTATCGCCCTGATGATGAAATGCCTTCACTTCAAGGAAATAATAGCTTTCGGGATGGGTGTGGTGGCCCCATATTGGATAGCTGTAGGAATGGGACTTGTGCCACTCGACCAGTTCCACGTGCCGCAATTCACCAATCTCTTCGAGAATCTCTCCTCCGGAAGCGACCTGCTCATCGGGGCTCTCAACATCGGTCTCACTGCTCTGGTAGGTATAATCCTGGCCCTTAACAATGCAGTGAAGCTCTATGCCGGAAACACCCGCCGACGCCTCTATAACAACGCCATAGCGGTGATAGGACTCATCTGCATAGCAGGTATGGCCCTTGATTTCCATAACCTCCCCACATATCTGGCCACATTCTATATGACAGCCGCCATGCAGATCGCAAATACGTTCGCTCTTTGGAATATTCCGAAAAGCCGATATTGGATCGGATCGGTCACTGCCGTTTATGTGATTCTCTTCCTCATAATGATTTTCTGATGCATTATGGATTCTAAGAAACCGTTAATTCTCATCGACAAACATATTCCCTACATCTCGGGACGCCTTGAAAAGAAAGCCGAAGTAAGATACCTCGACCAGGATCAATTCACTCCTGAGAATGTGGCTGAGGCCGCCGGACTGGTTATCCGCACACGCACACTGTGTAACCGCGACTTGCTCGAAAATTCCAAGGTGAGATTCATAGCCACTGCCACAATCGGAACCGACCATATCGACCTCCCCTATTGCGAAAGCCGTGGAATCAAGGTGGCCAATGCCCCGGGATGCAATGCCCCGGGAGTGTCGCAATACGTATGGAGTTCGTTGATGCGTATGGGGTTTGACCCGGCAAAGGACAGGCTCGGCATAGTGGGTTGCGGAAATGTAGGAGGGATAGTAAAGGAATGGGCGGATATCCTTTCGGTAGAGACGCTCGTCTCCGATCCCCCCAAAGGGATTAATACTCCGTTGGAGGAACTGTTGCGGACTTGCGATGCCATCACCCTCCACACCCCTCTCACCCGTACCGGTGAGCATTCCACATATCATCTCATCGGAGAAAAGGAGATCGCCCTGATGAAGCCGGGTGCCATACTGGTGAATGCGTCGCGTGGGCCGGTGGTGGATTCAAAGGCACTGAAACAGGCAATGAAGGAGGGAAAAATAAAGGCAGTGATCGATACATGGGAAGGTGAGCCGGAGATAGACCGCGACCTTCTCCAGCTTGTCACCATAGCCACTCCCCATATCGCGGGCTATTCGCGTCAAGGGAAGGAACGGGCCTCACGCATGGCTCTTGAGGCCACTGCCGAATATTTCGGGATAACTGCCGATATTTCCGGCCTAACAGGATTATACGAAACTCCTCAGTCACTCTCCGGGGAAATCATCACCGGTTCATACGATCCATTCACCGATGATAGTGCGTTGCGCCACAATCCCTCCGCCTTCGAGGCGCTCCGCCATAATTACAATTATAGGGAAGAAGTAAAGTAATAATACTCCTCAAAGCAAATAACACTCCTTAACTATCCTGACGATGAACTATAGCAAACGATTTTATGTGGTATGGAAAGGGCGGCAGCCCGGTGTCTATGACAACCTGGACGATGCGATGGCACAGGTGGATGATTATCCGGGAGCTGTGTTCAAGAGCTACGGAAGCTCGGCGGAAGCTGCCGAAGCCTATCGCAAAGGTGAACGCCGAGACGATCGAGACCAACTATCCTCACTGCTTGTGGGCGCAGGCAATCACAAACTCCCCAAAGCCGGCGAGCCCGACTATTTCCAGTTTCCTGAAATCGACCTCAAAGGATGGGCCGTGGATGCCTCCTGTCTCGGGAATCCGGGAAAGATGGAATATCGCGGCGTGGAGCTTATGAGTGGCCGCGAACTATTCCGTGTCGGGCCGTTCGACCAATCCACCAACAATATCGGGGAGTTTCTTGCGATAGTCCATGCGCTCGCCCTCCAGAAACGACTCGGGGAGAGCCATACCATTTATTCCGACTCAAAGACCGGAATGGCATGGGTAAGAAACCGTAAAGTGAAGACACAGCTCACCCGCAATCAACGCAATGAGGATAGTTTCCGCATGATGGAGCGTGCCCTCTCCTGGCTCAACAGCAATCCATCCTCTTCATATCCCAAGATACTGAAATGGGAGACCGAACGCTGGGGAGAAATACCCGCTGATTTCGGAAGAAAATGATAGAGAAGATATTGAAAGAGGCAGGTGCTGTGGCAATTGGCGCGGCTAAATGTGAAGCTGTGGATGAACACGCGCGGAATTCTTTTCTCGCCTGGCTTGACAGCGGCAATCATGCCGACATGGGATATATGGCTAATCATCGGGAACTGCGTTTCGACCCGCGACTTCTCCTCGACGATGCACGGACACTCATCTCGGTTGCCTTTCCTTTTGCACCCTCACACTACCGTAACCCCGAAAAAGGGATGATAGCCTGCTATGCCTACGGTGAAGACTATCACGAGGCATTGCGTCGCCGGCTCCGGCAGGCTGTAGAGAAGATCAAAAGCATTTATGGAGGTCAATACAGGATATGTATTGACTCGGCGCCCGTGATGGAGCGTTACTGGGCTGTCAGGACAGGAATCGGTACACTCGGAGAAAACGGATCCGTAATCGTGGAAGGATATGGCAGCATGGTGTTCTTGGCAGAAATCATAACCACTCTCCCGCTTTCCACAATGCCTTTGTCAACTTCCATCACACCGCAGAGACTATGCACGGACTGCGGCAGATGTGTGAGAGGATGTCCGGGAGGAGCTATCGGTGAAGGAGGGGAAGTGGATTCCCGGAGATGTATAAGTTATCTCACCATCGAACACCGTGGTAGCTGGACCGACCCGGAAGCCATCAAGGTGATGAATACACCGGCCGGGAAATCCACAATATTCGGATGTGATCTCTGCTTACGGACATGTCCGCTTAACCGAGACCTCTCTCCCTCTCCGATTCCGGAATTCCAGCCACGCCCAGAAATCATCTCTCTGACTCGCGAAGATGTAAGGGAAATGACTCAGGAAGAATTTTCTCGATACTTCAAAGGCTCACCTATAAAGAGAAGCAAACTTTCAGGCTTGAAAAGAAACTGCTTAGAATAGAACTTTATTAAGAAATAAATTTTAAGGAATAAATTTTCAATCCTTTTTTGTCTATATTCATAAAAAATCATTAAATTTGGAGCCGAAACCAACCATTCTCACACCTTAGACACAACGCTGCCCCCTAAAAAGGGAATAGCCAATGAAAAACGTCATGAACAAAAACTCCATATACTCAACATTCGCTTTTGCAATGCTGTGTGGTGCGAGCGCCTTCGCACAGGCACCGGCAGGATATTACGATTCCCTCGACGGCAAAAGCGGAACAGATCTATTCAACGCCGTGAAGGCAGTGGCCAAGAAAGGACACCATGCCATCAGCTACGGTGATGCCACATGGGATGCTTTCCGGTCCACTGATGTGCACACTGTGAACGGCCAACAATGCTGGTGGGATATGTATAGCGATAACAACGTCGCCATTTCATCGGGACACCCGGGATTGAATATCGAACACACTGTGGCCAATTCCTGGTGGGGAGGCACAAAAAATGATGCCTATAAGGATATCGTGCATCTCAACCCATCCAATTCGGATGCCAACAGCCGAAAGGGAAATTATCCTATCGGCGAGATCAGCGGTGCCTCTACATGGAATAACGGTGTCACCTTCGTGGGACATCCCGTAAGCGGTCAGGGAGGTGGATGCTCTATGGTATATGAACCCCACGATATGTATAAAGGAGATTTCGCAAGGGTATTCATGTATATGTTTGTGGTGTATGACGACATAACCTGGAAGGAAGCTTCTTCCAACTCCTCAGATGGTAAAGGAAGGATGTATTCCTATTCGGGAGGAAAAGCCACCCTGCTCCCCTGGGCATCCGATCTCATATTGACCTGGAGCGCCAACGACCCGGTGAGTGAGAAAGAAACCTCACGAAACAACGGTATCTATAAAGAGCAGGGCAACCGCAATCCCTTTATCGATCTCCCCGACCTTGCCGACTATATCTGGGGAAGCAAACGAAACCAGGCATATTCCATCGCCGGTGATCATAACCCCGAACCGGGCCCCGGCCCCGGAGAAGATGATGATCCGCCGGTGACACCCCCTGTGATTCCGGGAGAGACACAAGGAAAATATCTCCTTGCCCAAAATCAGAATGATATCATGGCAGGAGAAAGCTATGTGATTGTGGCCGAATCCACCATGACCCCCATGTCGGTGACAACCGGTAACAACTGCCTCAAACCGGCAGGAGGCGACAGCCCGCTATCTGTGGCAGGCGATATACTCTCCGATCTCCCTGCCGGCACAGCAATCATAACTCTCGAAGCTGACGGAAATCAATACAGACTAAAAATTTCTGATACTTCAGGAAAAGACCTGGGATATGTGGCCTCTCCGAAATCCAAGACAGTCACTATCACAGAAAATCCCACTGATTCCGGCACATCAGCCTCAATCTCCCTCAACTCCGGGAAAGCACAAATCTCGTATGGATCTGCCGGCCTACTTAAATATAATACGAGCGCCAAGATGTACAGGACTTATCCCTCCACCACAGGAGGAATGGAAGATCTTCTGCTCTACCGTTATATTCCCGACACAGAGACTGAGGTCAAGAATGTGGAGCCAGACCGATTCCGTGTCATTATAAAAGGCAACGATATAATTGCACCCGATGACTGTCAGATTTTCAATCTCAACGGCATCAGGGTTTCGGGGCACGACCTCCCGGCCGGACTCTATATAGTGGTCTCTCCCAAGAAGAACAAAGCCATAAAAGCCATAATCCGATAACCAATTCTCTCCGATATGAAATCAACAGTCATTTCCATTCTACTTTTCTCCTCTTTCCTGCTGTCGCCTATTGTGAGCAAAGCCGGGATTCCGGAAGGGTATTACGACACACTTTCGGGTAAGAGCGGTGATGAACTCAAGGCAGCAGTCAAAAGCGCGGCTCACCCGGCAGACTACACCCGTGTGGATTATGGTAACTCCACATGGGAGGCATTTGAGAAAACCGACACACGAGTGATAAACGGCATGACAATCTGGTGGGATATGTATTCCAACACATTGGTACCGGTCGAGACTCACGACGGCCTCAATATCGAGCACTCAGTGGCAAACTCCTGGTTTGGAGCAAAGGCCGCCAAAGATGCTTATGCCGACCTCTTTCATCTCAACCCCTCCAATGAGAGCGCCAACAATCAGAAAGGAAGTCTTCCGTTGGGAGAAGTGGTGACCGTAAGCTGGCAAAACGAACTCGTAAAGACCGGAGCTCCGAAGAGCGGAACTGCCGGATCGGCCACGAAAGTGTTCGAGCCTGCTGATGAATACAAAGGCGACTTCGCCCGTGCCTATCTCTACATCTTCACTGTGTACGATGAAGAGAACTGGAAAACCGACCAGGCAATGTATTCCTATTCCACTACCGCTTCCCTCGAACCCTGGGCAATAGATATGCTCATCAGATGGGCAAAACAGGATCCCGTGGATTCAAAAGAGATCAGACGTAATGAGGAGATTTTTCTTATTCAAAAAAACAGAAACCCCTTCATAGATTATCCGGATCTTATCGAATATATATGGGGAAGCCGTAAGAATGAGAAGTTCATTCCGGGCGAATGTGCTCCTGCAATTGATCGTCCTGCCGATCCGGTATTCAAGGGCAGAAAACTCACCGGAGTGAACACCTATACCGGAAGATGGTGGGGTAGCGAGCTTGTGGAGGTATCACATCAGGATGGAGACCTCTGGATAAGTCTCAATGGTGGTGACTGGCAGCAGTATGGTCCCGGAATCGAGATTCCTTCGGCAATGCAGCACGGATCTACCCTATCGTTAGCGGCCTATACCGAATGTGATCGCGACGGCCTTACACTCCGGAGCTCCACAGCACGGCTCACACTCACCGGACGCGATCCTCAACTTGACGACTACACAGAGGCGCGCTGGATAAAGGTGGGATCTGATAATGAATTCACTCCTTATGTCTCTTCCTACTTCATCCTGCAGGCACGTGACAACGGCCATGTGATGGGATGGCAGGGAGGCAGCTCCTCCTCCTCGTTCCAGCCCGATGCAGGAAAGGTGACAACTGAAGGAGACGATGTCTGCGGTCTCCCAGTGGAAGCGGCAATAATAAAGTTCAACCGTAGCGAAAACGGGAAATATCTCCTTGAAGTGTTCGACCCATTGTATCAGAATTCAAAAGGATACTGGAATGTGGGGGGATCCGGAAACAAGAACACCCTCAAAAGCAATACCGGCACATTGGCCGATGTTAAATTCGATGAAGATGGATCAGCGATCATCACTTTCGATGGCGGAAAGATGCTTCAATACAACAAGACGCAGCCCCGCTTCACCAACTATGCCGGCACGCAGTCGGGTGTGACACTTTCCCGATTCGCGAATTTCATAGATATCCCCTCCTCTGCATTGTCTCCCGAGACCGGAACCGACGAAGGATGCGTAGCAATCGACGGACACGATGTATATCTCCCGCAGGGATGGACGATTTTCTCTATCAACGGCCGCATTTCTTCAGGTCGCAATCTCGAACCGGGCATATATATCGCTCGGTCGGGAAAAGGGAAGGCAGTCAAAATCCTTATAAGGTAATAATATAGAAATTTGTAGGAAAAATTATATTATTAATTTAACAACATTCAATATATTTCAATCTTAAATCTAATAAAAACACCTTTCGGAAGTGCCTTTTTATGCAAAGAATGGGTATTTCTGAAAAAGATTAACTAATTTTGCGGTCAACGCGGATCCGACCATACTCCTATCCGCGCCGCAACCGGCGAAAGCCGGTGAGTAAATAAATTAATCAAAACTATTCGTTATGTCAAAAGAAACGAATGTAAAAACCATCGACAGAGTGGTTATCCGTTTCGCCGGAGATTCCGGTGACGGAATGCAGCTTGCCGGAAATATATTCTCAAATATTTCGGCAGGAGAAGGCAACGAGATTTCGACTTTCCCCGATTATCCGGCGGAAATCCGAGCCCCGCAAGGATCCCTTAGTGGAGTGTCGGGTTATCAGGTCAGTGTAGGAAAAGACGTGCATACTCCGGGAGATGCCGCCGATGTGCTGGTAGCCATGAATCCGGCCGCCCTCAAGACCAACCTTAAATATCTCCGTCCCGACGGGATAATCATCTGCGATGAAGAATCATTTACCCCTGCTAATCTGAAGAAAGCTGAATATGCCTCCGCCGACCCGGTAGCGGAATTAGGCATAGATCCCAAACGCATCATGCTTGTGCCGATGACCACACTCCTCAAGCATACCCTTTCCGATTCCGGACTTGACCAAAAAGGGATGATGAAATGCAAGAATATGCTTGCGCTTGGTGTGGTGTGCTGGCTTTTCGACCGCCCCGTGGAGAGCGTTCTCAAGAAGCTGGAGGCCAAATTCGCCAAGAAACCCGCCATTTATGAGGCCAACGCCAAAGTGGTTCAAGCCGGCTGGGATTATGGCCACAACACCCATGCCTCAATGCCTGTGTATCGCATCGAGACCTCAACCTCCCAACCCGGCACATATATAGATGTGACCGGCAACACAGCCACCGCCTGGGGACTTATCATGGCTTCCGAGAAAAGCGGACGCCCTCTCTTCTTAGGATCCTACCCCATCACACCGGCCACCGACATTCTGCATGAACTTGCCAAGCGCAAGGATCTCGGAGTGAAAGCTATCCAGATGGAGGATGAAATCGCCGGCGTATGCTCCGCAATAGGCGCCTCATATGCAGGTCGCCTGGCAGTGACTTCCACCTCGGGTCCCGGTCTTTCACTCAAATCGGAAGGTATTGGCCTGGCCGTTATGGCCGAGCTTCCGCTGGTAGTGGTGGATGTGCAGCGTGGTGGTCCCTCCACGGGTCTGCCCACCAAGACCGAACAGACCGACCTCATGCAGGCCCTCTACGGCCGCAACGGCGAGTCTCCCCTCTGCGTGGTCGCAGCCACAAGTCCTACGGATTGCTTCGATATGGCTTTCAACGCTGCCAAGATTGCTGTGGAGCACATGACTCCGGTGATTCTTCTCACCGACGCTTTCATTGCCAACGGATCGTCGGCATGGCGTGTGCCTGAGGAGAGCGACTATCCCGAGATCAAGCCCCATTTCCCAACAAAAGAGCAGATCGAGAACGGATGGAAACCCTACGACCGCACCACCGATTTCGCCCGCTTCTGGGCAGTGCCCGGCACTGAGGGCGCCATGCACCGTGTGGGAGGTCTTGAAAAAGACTTCAATACTTCCGTGATTTCCACCGACGGGCCCAACCATCAGAAGATGGTGGATATACGTCGGAAGAAAGTGGCCGAGATAGCCAACGACATTCCTCTTATCAAACCCCTCTTCGACGAAGATGAGCCCGATACCATTCTCGTGGGCTGGGGCGGAACATACGGCCACCTGCGCACTGCCGCCACTCTTCTAAATGAGGAGGGACACAAAGTGGCTTTCCAGCAGTTCAGATATATCAACCCCCTCCCTGCCAACGCCATCGAGACACTCAACCGTTACAAGAGAATCATCGTGGCGGAGCTCAACACCGGAATGTTTGCCGATTATCTCCAGATGCATCTCCCGGGCAAAGAGATATTGCGCATCAACAAGGTGGAAGGACAGCCATTCCTTGTAAAGGAGATTGTGGATGGAGTGAAAAAATTCATGGACGTTAAATAAGGAGGAAAGAGATTATGGAAGAAAACAAGACTACAGGCTTCACGCCTGCCGATTATAAGAACAGCCAGAACGCACGCTGGTGTCCCGGATGTGGCGACCACGCCATTCTCAATGTGCTTCATAAAGCCATGGCAGAGCTCGGAATCGCACCTAAAGACACTGCCGTGATCTCAGGAATCGGCTGCAGCTCGCGTCTCCCCTATTATATGAACACCTATGGCATGCACACCATCCACGGACGTGCGGCCGCTATAGCCACCGGCGTGAAGACGGCAAATCCCGACCTCACGGTATGGCAGATTTCAGGCGATGGTGACGGTCTGGCAATCGGTGGTAACCATTTCATCCATGCCGTGCGACGCAATGTTGATATCAATATCCTTCTTTTCAACAATAAGATCTATGGCCTGACAAAAGGACAATATTCTCCCACCTCCGACCGTGGATTCGTGTCTAAATCCTCACCCTACGGCACTGTGGAAGATCCTTTCATCCCCGCTGAGCTCTGCTTCGGAGCGCGTGGCAACTTCTTCGCACGATCAATAGATATCCTTCTCGACAATTCACGCGAATGTATGGTGGCGGCGGCCCGTCACAAGGGCACGGCAGTGGTGGAAATCATGCAGAACTGTGTGATCTTCAATCATGGAATACATGAATATTTCGCCAACAAGGAAAACCGCGAGAATCATACCATCATACTGCGTCACGGAGAGAAGATGCTCTTCGGAAAAGACAATTCCAAGGGTCTTGTGCAGAAAGGGTTCGGGTTGAAGGCAGTGACAATCGGAGAGGATGGCTATACCATCGATGATATTCTGGTGCATGATGCCCATTGCGCTGAAAACTTCCTTCAGCAGCAGCTCGCCATGATGGATGGCCATGAACTGCCGCTGGCTCTGGGAGTGATCCGCGACTATGATGCTCCTGTGTATGATCTTGAGGTGGATCGCCAGACAGAAGAGATAAAAGCCAAAAAAGGCTATTCCAACCTCCGCGACATGATTCTCAAGACCTGCGACCACTGGGAGATAAAATAATTTAATCTTGCACAAATCAAAAAAAGTTGTGCAAAATTTAAGGAAAAATTTCATTATTAGGAAAATTTTTACTTACTTTGCAGCCTGAAACTTAGCAAAGTCGATCTTCCAAGCCCCCCGAGAAGATCCGAAATCATTTCCGGACTAAGGGAGATTTAGCTTGCATCAGGTCTGAATAAAGAAAGAAATTAGAACTAAATAATTCAACATCAAAATTTTACAGATATGTCAGATATCGAAAACAAAGTAAAAGAGATCATCGTAGATAAGCTCACTGTAGATGAGTCAGAAGTAACTCCCACTGCTGAATTCAGCAAGGATCTTGGTGCAGATTCTCTCGACACTGTAGAGCTCATCATGGAGTTCGAGAAAGCATTCGACATCACAATTCCTGATTCAGATGCTGAGAAGATCACCACAGTAGGTGATGCTATTGCTTACATCGAGAAGGCAAAGGCCTAAATCTACAATGATTTTCCGCAGCACGGAAAGTCACAGATAAAACGAATTCATTTCCGACATCGGGACCGGGTCCCGGTGTCGGTTTCCAAACATAAAATCCGTATATGGAATTAAAAAGAGTTGTAGTTACCGGTCTGGGCGCGCTCACTCCGATAGGAAACGACGTTAAGACAGCATGGGAAAATGCAGTCAACGGCGTAAGCGGCGCCGGCCCGATCACTCACTTCGATGCCTCAAAATTCAAGACTCAGTTTGCTTGCGAAGTGAAAGACTTTAATGGAGCCGATCATTTCGACCGCAAGAAGCTCCGTCAGCTTGACCTCTACGCGCAGTATGCCCTGGTGGCGGCCAAGGAGGCAATTGACGATGCCGATCTTGAAAACGAGAACATAGACAAAAACCGTGTGGGCGTCATATTCGCAGCCGGTATCGGCGGTCTCCACACATTTGAAGAGGAAGCAGGCTATTTCGCCCTCCATGGTGAGGAGCAGGGGCCTAAATACAACCCTTTCTTCATTCCCAAAATGATTGCCGACATCGCTGCCGGTCATATCTCCATCGACCATGGTTTCCGTGGTCCCAACTTCGGCACGGTATCAGCTTGCGCCTCATCGACCAATGCATTGATCGATGCTTTCAATATCATCCGTCTCGGACAGGCTGATGCGATTGTGGCAGGAGGTGCGGAAGCAGCTGTATTCCCCGCCGGTGTGGGTGGTTTCAACTCCATGAAGGCACTCTCGACACGCAACGACGATCCCAAGACTGCCTCGCGTCCTTTCTCAGGATCCCGCGACGGCTTCGTGATCGGTGAAGGAGCAGCAGCCCTCGTGCTCGAAGAGCTTGAACACGCCAAAGCACGCGGTGCCAAAATTTATGCTGAGATCGCAGGTGGGGGCATGAGCGCCGACGCTTATCATATCACCGCTACCCATCCCGAAGGATTAGGTGCCCGTCTGGTTATGGAAAATGCCCTCAAGGATGCAGAAATGAAGCCCGAGGATATCGACTATATCAACCTTCACGGCACATCCACTCCCGTAGGCGATATCGGAGAGATAAAGGCCATTCAGGAAGTATTCGGCGACCATGCCTACGACATGAGCCTCAGCTCAACCAAGTCGATGACAGGTCACCTTCTCGGTGCCACAGGCGCCCTGGAGGCTTTGTTCAGTGTCAAGGCTATTCAGGATGGCATCATCCCTCCCACAATCAACCACGAAGAGGGAGACAACGATGAAAGAGTGGATTATAACCTTGACTTCACTTTCAACACTGCAAAGAAGAAAGAAATCAAGACCGCGCTCTCCAATACTTTCGGATTCGGCGGTCACAACGCTGCCATCATCCTTAAGAAATACGAGGAATAATACATAAATATTTTTCCAATAAAAAAAGGCTGCATCAAGGATGTGGCCTTTATTTTTATCCTGTTTTTTACCTTTATTAAGAACGTTTTTCCTCAATTTATCATATTTTTTTATTATCTTTGTAGATTGAAGAGGAATGGGGTCGATTCAATTAACCCTGACCCTTTCCCTTGGTCTTAACATCCCCATTATGGCAGAATTAGAGGAAGAAAAACAGAAATCATACCAGGCCGACAACATCCAGGTGCTCGAAGGTCTGGAAGCCGTGCGTAAACGTCCGTCGATGTATATCGGAGACACAGGAGTCAGAGGTCTTCACCATCTTGTATATGAGGTGGTCGATAACTCCATCGACGAGGCTCTGGCCGGCTACGCCAACAATATAGAAGTCACTATTCTCGATGACAATTCGATCAAGGTTGTCGATAATGGTCGCGGAATCCCGGTTGACATGCACGAGAAGATGCATAAACCGGCTCTTGAGGTAGTGCTCACCGTGCTCCATGCCGGCGGTAAGTTTGATAAAGGTTCCTATAAGGTTTCGGGAGGTCTGCATGGTGTCGGCGTGAGCTGCGTGAACGCTCTTTCCGACTATCTGCGAGCCGAAATCCACCGTGACGGTAAAATCCATATGCAGGAATACGCTTTCGGCAAGCCCACGTCGGAGCTTCAGGTGATAGGGGAGACCGATCACACCGGCACCACTATTATCTTCCATCCCGACGCCACAATATTCTCGGAGACAATCTATGATTACGAGACTCTGGCCAACCGTCTTCGCGATCTCGCTTTCCTCAACGCGGGAATCACCCTCACCCTCACCGACATGAGAGTGCTCGATGAAGAGGGAAATCCTAAAAAAGAGACTTTCCACAGCGATGAAGGCCTCAAGGAATTCGTGAAATACATAGATGAAGGGAAAACGCCCCTCATTGAGGATATCATCCATCTCAAGACAGAGAAGAATGGTGTGCCTATCGAAGTGGCTATGACCTATAACACCGATTTCAACGAGAATATATATTCTTATGTAAATAATATCAACACCATAGAAGGAGGAACCCATCTGACCGGTTTCCGCCGTGGTCTGACCACCACCCTTAAGAAATATGCCGACGACAACGGAATGCTTGAGAAGATGAAGATAGAGCTCTCCAAGGAGGACTTCCGTGACGGTCTGACAGCTGTGATTTCAGTGAAGGTGGCCGAACCTCAGTTTGAAGGGCAGACAAAGACAAAACTCGGTAACAACGAGGTGTCGGGAGCGGTGCAGAGTTCAGTGAGCGAAGCCCTGAGAATATATCTTGAGGAGCATCCCAATCAGGCCAAGACCATAGTGAACAAGGTGAAACTCGCAGCCGAGGCGCGTCATGCGGCCTATTCAGCCCGTATGCGTGTGCAGAACAAATCGAGCTTCTCAGGAGCAGGTCTGCCGGGCAAATTAGCCCCCTGCAAGAGCCGCGATGCAGTGGAATGTGAGTTGTTCCTTGTCGAGGGAGATTCTGCAGGAGGATCAGCCAAACAGGGCCGCAATCCCCATTATCAGGCTATTCTTCCGCTCCGAGGCAAGATTCTCAACGTGGAGAAGGCCAACGACAGCAAGGTGCTCAGTTCGGATGAGATCGTGAACATCTACAAAGCTCTGGGAGTCACCATCGGCACCGAAGAAGATGAGAAGGCACCCAACATGACCAAGCTCCGCTATCACAAGATCGTGATCATGACAGATGCAGATGTGGACGGAGCCCATATCGCCACATTGCTGATGACATTCTTCTATCGCCGCATGAGACCCATAATCGAAAACGGATATCTATATATAGCCACTCCTCCGCTTTACAAATGCTCGCTCAAGAACAAGAAGAATGTTGAGGAATATTGCTGGACCGACCAGCAGGTGCAGCGATTCGTGGACGACAAATGCAACGGTGAGAGAAACCGTCTCGTGCTTCAGCGTTATAAAGGTCTTGGAGAGATGAATCCCGAACAGCTATGGGAGACTACCATGGATCCGGAAAACAGGATGTTGAAGCAGGTCACTCTCACCAACGCCGCCGAGGCCGACCGCACATTCAACGTGCTCATGGGAGAAGAAGTGGCTCCTCGCCGCGACTTCATCGAATCTCACGCCACCTATGCCAATATTGACGCATAACAGTCAATTTTGCAAAAAAATATTCAAAAATATTTGGTGGAATGAAATAAAAAATGTAACTTTGCACTCGCAATAGGGAAGCAGATAAGATTGTTTACCTAAAGAAAGAACAATTACATTTTGGTGCGGTAGTTCAGTTGGTTAGAATACATGCCTGTCACGCATGGGGTCGCGGGTTCGAGTCCCGTCCGCACCGCTGAGGAGAGAGGAAGAGCAACAGTGTTAACTTCGGTTACCTGTTGCTCTTTTTCATTATAAATGAAATGACACTAATCATCTTTTCCGAAATATAGACCTCAATAAAACAGGGAACCCGCGAAGACATTCAGTCAATCGCGGGTTTTTAACTTATCTTATATCGCCACAACTATCAACGGTCGCGCGAGATAATGAATTCAAAAATCTCCTTAAACGCTTCCTTTGAATCGGAATCAGGATACGCATCGATAATTGCATCAGCCTCCTGCTGCATCTTGCGCATTATATCGTAGGCATAATCGATACCGCCCTCTATCTTGGCAAATTCTATAAGCTTTCCGATCTCCTCTTCAGTGAGCTCATTCTTCCTTATCAATTCGCGCATGGGCTCAGCATCCTCCTCGTCGGCATTGTTGAGAGCATACAGAAGAGGCAAGGTCACCTTCCCTTCCCGGAGGTCGTTGCCGGTAGGCTTTCCTATCTGCGGATTATCATAATAATCGAAAATATCATCCTTGATCTGGAAGCAAAGACCCAATAGCTCGGCGTAGGTGATCATCGGCCCCATCTCCTCAGGCGAAGCATTCACGGCCTCAGCACCCATCTTCACACAGTGCATGAAAAGCGAGGCCGTTTTCTTTCTGATCACCATAAAATAGCTTGCTTCATCGAAATGATGCTCACGCGCATTGCAAATCTGATCGATCTCACCAAGTGAAAGCTCTTTACCCAAAGCCGACAAAGCGGAAATAATGGAGAGATGACCGGTCTTTATTCCGGCAGCCAGAGCATTGGAGACGAAATAATCGCCGACAAGCACCGCCACATGGTTTCCCCACATACGGTTGATCGTCGGCTCTCCTCTGCGAAGAAGAGTCTCATCCACCACATCGTCATGGATAAGCGATGCGTTGTGAAGCATTTCGAGGGCCGCTCCGGCATGAAGCACATCAGGATTGACAACTCCGAACATCTTGGCACTAAGTATCACGAGAATCGGACGAATCTGCTTCCCTTTCTTTGTCAGATAAGTGGTCACGATTCCGTTCATCATCTCGTTCCCGGTGCGGAGGGTATCGGTGATGATTTCATTCATGGCCTTTAATTCCGGCCCAAGACGCATCCTTATTTTTTCAAACTGCTCCATAAGAGCTACAAAATTACAAAAAATCTTCTAAATTCGCTCAAACTCTTCGTTCTTTTCCAATTTTATATTAACTTTGGAGAAGAATAAAAGAAATATCCGATGAAATATAAAAGAATATTACTAAAGCTTTCGGGCGAATCATTAGGTGGCGGACAAGGCACAGGGATCGACACAGCCCGTCTCAATTCCTATGCAGATCAAATCAAAGAGATGGCTCAGGCCGGAGTAGAGATAGGGATAGTGATAGGAGGTGGAAATATCTTCCGTGGTCTTTCCGGAGCCGGGAAGGGCTTCGACCGCGTGAAAGGCGACCAGATGGGGATGCTTGCCACAGTGATCAACTCTCTTGCCCTTAGTTCGGCGCTCGAAGCCATCGGACAGCCCTCACAGGTATTCACAGCAATCGATATGCATCCCATCGGTATGCACTATTCCAAATGGCGCGCCATAGATGCCATGAAAGAGGGGAAGATAGCAATTATCTCATGCGGCACAGGAAACCCCTATTTCACCACCGACACAGGATCAGCTCTGCGCGCCATAGAGATAGAGGCGGATGTGATGTTGAAAGGCACCCGTGTGGATGGAGTATATACTGCCGATCCGGAGAAAGATCCCTCTGCGGAGAAATTCGATGAAATCACTTATGATGAGGTGCTCGCCAGAGGACTGAAGGTAATGGACCTCACAGCCACAGCACTCTGCAAAGAGAATGGGATGCCTATATATGTGTTCAATATGGATGTTGAGGGCAATCTCAAGAAGATGATCGAAGGCGATAATGTCGGAACCTTAGTGAAGGCTTGAAGTCACTCTTGTTGACAGTTGTTTGTAATAAATTCAGATATAATATAAAATGGAAGTAAAAGAATATTTATCAAATGCCGAGGATTCCATGCAGCTTGCCGTGGAATATCTTGAGGATACCTTGAGCCATATCCGGGCCGGAAAAGCTTCGGCTCGTCTGCTCGACGGAATACGTGTGGAATATTACGGATCCATAGTGCCTATTTCGAATGTGGCCAATGTCAGCGTGCCCGATGCCCGCACAATCGCCATCACTCCCTGGGAGAAGGCTATGTTTAAGGAAATCGAAAAGGCAATCATCAATTCCGAACTCGGAATAACGCCCGAAAACAACGGTGAAGTGATTCGTATCTCTATCCCTCCCTTGACCGAGGACCGACGCAAGCAGCTTGTGAAGCAGAGCAAGGGTGAGGCTGAGAACGCGAAGGTATCAGTGCGCAACGCCCGTCGCGAGGCAATCGACGGACTCAAGAAAGAGATCAAGAAAGGCCTCAGCGAGGATGTGGAGAAGGATGCAGAGAATGATGTGCAAAAGCTTCACGACAAATATATGAAGAAAATCGACGCTGTATTCGCTGAGAAGGAGAAAGAAATCCTGACCGTCTGATTTCAACCCGACTTTTAAAGATTAAAGAGGAAGTGTCAATCTTATTTTTGATACCTCCTCTTTTTCATTTTCTGCATGCGCCGGCGGCGCTGATCACTTAAATGATCTTATCAGTTGCAGATACCGGGTTGCCACGTTCTCTTCATTAAATCTTGACCTGGCGTTCTCATACATCCTTTGCAATATATTTTTGTGTCTATCCGCATCCGACACCTCACCGGCGGCCCATACCAATCCTTCAGCGATATTTCCGGCAGCCACCGACAGATCATCGTCCCAACGGGCAAGATAACCGGTGGAGAGATGATCGATGATGTCGGACTGTCCGCCTCGTGAGAAAGATACAGGAACAGCACCATAAGCCTGTCCCTCCACAAGGGTGCCCGGCAAGGTCTCGTAAAGGGAGGTCGAGACAACTATATCACCCTCCCTATATACTTTCATCAGATTCTCCCGACCCGACACACGACCTAAATGAGAATGGGGGAGAGCTATCCCTTCAAGTGAATCCTTATTCTTCGCCTCGCCAAAAGTCACCAAGCGAAGACGTGAAGCTAATTCCGGATAACGGTCACGAAGAATCCGCGTTGCCTCCACTAAAATCGGCAACCCTTTCACAGTGTCGTCAAGACGGGCAGCCCCAAACAAAATCTTTATTTCTCGATTCTCATCCCCCTTATTTTCCTCTTTTATCTCTTTAATACCTTTATTATCAAATGGAAAGGCATTAGGAATAACAGTAGGTTTTTTTCCTTCAAATAGAGAACTGCGGGCTCCGCGATCTGCAAGCCAATTACTGACAGCCACAAAATGAATACCGGCTCGCTGATAGAGTCGTTTTTTGCGGCTTTGCACCGACTCGGCAAGATGTCGGCACCAGGCGCCATTCAGCAAATGACAATCCGAGCACGTTCCTTCATATTCCTTACATTCTCCCGAGTGATGGCAAATACCGGTGAAACACCACATATCGTGCATCGTCCATATCAGACGCTTCCCGGAAGCGGCAATCCTGCGAATCCCCTTAAGAGACAAGAAACCCTGATTCACCCAATTGAGCATCACCACATCGGCATCTTTCACCCACTGATGATTCAGGAGATCGAGACCATCGGAAGCAGTATCGATTTTGAAAAGAGTGGAACGGTTAAGACCGTTCATCAGAAATATCTTGATCCGTTCGGCAAGGAAAGGGATTTTCATCCTCCATCTCGGGGCTGCCTCCTCCACCCAGGGAGAATCAGTCAGCTTCTCAGCCACTACCATCCTCGCGTCCACACCGACACGACGCAGGGCATTCATAAGGCGGAAACTCACCACTGCGGCTCCACCCGTAGAGTCCGACTTATTGATTATCACTACGCGCATATCCGATTATCTTCTGTATAGAGTACGAAAAGAATATACCGGTCCGGTTTTCGAAATAAATTCCTCACTTCGATCCTCCTCACGCCATTCCTCAGGGGAGAGGGGAGGGAAGAAAGCATCAGCATCATCGACCGGCACCTTTACCACAGTCTGATACACTCTGGTGCACCAGGGGAGAGCATTCCTGTATATCTCTTCCCCACCGATAATGAAAGGGATCTCGCGACAATTCTCTATTGCTTCCTCCACAGATCCCATAGTCTCTGCCCCGACGGCTTTATATTCAGGATTGCGTGTCACCACAATATTTCTTCTTCCCGGCAACGGACGCTTAGGAAGTGACTCCCATGTCTTTCTCCCCATAATCACGGGATGCCCCATAGTCAGGTTTTTGAATCTTTGCAGATCCTCCGACACGCGCCAAGGCAAAGTCCCTTGCCTACCGATGACTCCCGATTCATTCACAGCCACAATACACCACACTTCACGCCGTCGATTGGTCTCGGAATTATAGGTTGAATATGGATGGAGCTGGAGGATATCTTTCTCCGTGATCATATCCGGATCGGAGGGAAAGAGAATGGATGTTTCCATAATATTGATGTTTTTTAATACTTTTTCAAACAATTTATCGCGTTTCTTCGTAAAGTTAATAAAAATTCCCTAATTTTGCGGTAATTGGGGAGGCCTCTTGATGATTATTTCGATTCCACCGGGGCACACCATGAAAATGAAATAACACAAAAAAATATAAATAGATGAATTATAGCATTATAGACTTCATTAGCCTTTTGGGAGCGGTATGTCTCTTCCTCTATGGTATGAAAGTGATGAGTGAGGGCTTGCAAAAAGTAGCGGGCGACCGTTTACGTAATATCCTCGGTGCAATGACCCGTAACCGCGTCACCGGAGTGATGACAGGTATCGTGATCACGGCTCTGATTCAAAGCTCCAGCGCTTCGACAGTGATGGTGGTGAGCTTCGTCAACGCAGGTCTCATGACCCTTCAGCAAGCTATGGCGGTGATTTTCGGTGCCAACGTCGGAACAACGGTGACAACCTGGATTATCTCCGCATTCTCCTTTGAAGTCAGTATATCAGACTATAGCATATTGCTCCTTGCAGTCGGCGTTCCGATGCTTTTCATGAAAAAGAGCGGCTACAAGAGTTTCGGCGAGTTTCTCATAGGTTTCTGCTTCCTCTTCATGGGTCTTGACCTCATCAGCAGATATGTGCCCAACCTACAGGAAAATCCCCAGATGCTGGAATTTGTCACCAATTATACCCAGCTTGGAGTGGGTTCGATATTGATATTCTTCTTCCTCGGAATTGTAGTCACGATGGTGGCTCAAAGTTCTGCCGCCACTTTCGCCATCACCCTTATCATGTGTTCGCAGGGTTGGATATCATTTGAACTTGGATGTGCCATAATCCTGGGTGGAAATATAGGAACCACAATCACACCCGTACTTGCTTCACTCAGTGGTAACCTTGCAGCAAAACGCACCGCGATGGGACACGTGCTATTCAATGTGCTGGGATCGATAATCACCCTATGCGTATTCCATCCGTTTGTGGAGCTGGTGGCCGACATAACCCAATGGTGCAACGGTATCAATCCTCTTGATATAACCAAGGCTCAGGAAGCCAATATGGCCAATTCCACCCTTATCAATCCCAAAGGAGGCCTCACCTCGGCAGCTCAGGGTTGCGTGGCTTTCGGTCTGGCTATGTTCCCCACGGTGTTCAATGCCATCAACCTCATGATAATGATATGGTTCACCAAGCTTTATGTAAAGATTGTATGCTGGATCATGCCCGCTCATCACAAAGAGGAAGAGGAGGATTTCTCACTCAAATTTATCGGCAGGGGAATGCTCTCAGCTTCCGAGTTGAATATAACACAGGCACAGAAAGAGATATACCTGTATGGTCAGCGTGTGGACAGAATGCTTAAGATGGCACGTGAGCTCATACATACCGATGCCTCCGACGAGAATTATAACAAGACCTATTCCCGTATGGAGAAATATGAAGAGATCTCCGACCGCATGGAGATTGAGATCGGAAGCTATCTCAACAAGGTTTCTGAAGGACGTCTCTCTCCCGAAGGAAAGATGAGAATAGCCGGAATGTTGCGTATCATCAGCGAGATCGAATCCATAGCCGACGGCTGCTTCAATGTGGCAAAAACACTGGGACGCAAGAACCAGATTCAAGTGAAATTCGAAGATACGGTGCTCCACGAAATCGACAGCATGTTCGATCTTGTGAGCGAGGCCATGACAAATATGCTCGGAATCCTCAAAGAGATGGAGACTCCCGACGGTGCATTGGTGGTGAAGGCATATAACCGCGAGCGTGAAATCAACAATCTCCGCAATAAGCTCCGCGATGAAAATATCTTCAATATCAACAACAAGAAATATGATTATCAGGAGGGTATATTCTACATGGATCTGATCGGTGAGGCAGAGAAACTCGGTGACTATATGATCAATGTGGTTGAAGGAGTGAAACATCAGTTCAAGCCGGCCACTGCCTGATAAAGATAGGGACCGGAGTGACTTTGGGGTTTCTATAAATCAATTTACAACCATAGAAGAATGAAGAATCATAAATATTGTGTCATAATGTGCGGAGGTGTCGGATCCAGATTCTGGCC
Organism: uncultured Porphyromonadaceae bacterium; assembly: GCA_947177405.1. Classification (GTDB taxonomy): domain Bacteria; phylum Bacteroidota; class Bacteroidia; order Bacteroidales; family Muribaculaceae; genus Lepagella. The sequence continues at coordinate 40,765 of CAMWUJ010000010.1, forward strand.
CTTCAGTCGTAACGATCGTCCCAAACAATTTCTTGATTTTTTCGGAACGGGTCGCAGTCTTTTGCAGATGACCGTTGACAGGATATTGCCGCTGATACCGGCGGAAAATATTATTCTGGTCACCAACAGTGCTTATGCCGATATCATACGCGAACAGCTTCCTGAAATAAAGGATTCCAACATCCTCCTCGAACCTGCCCGCCGCAACACCGCACCCTGTATATGCTGGGCCGCCCACCATATCGTAGCTCTTGATCCGGAGGCCACTATGGTGACCCTACCATCCGACCATCTTATACTTAAGGAGGAGACTTTCCGGGAGGTGCTCAAGGAGGGACTGGAATTTGTGGAAAGCGGCAACCGCCTCCTCACGATAGGACTCAAACCCACATCTCCTCACACCGGATATGGCTATATTCAGCTTGGAAATCCGATGAAGGAATATCCGGGAATATGTAAGGTGAAGTCGTTCACCGAAAAGCCGGATGAGCCTATGGCGCGTGTCTTTGTGGAAAGCGGAGAATTTTATTGGAATTCCGGAATGTTTCTATGGCGTGCCGACAATATTCTGAAGGCCTTCGCCCGTTATGCTCCGGAGATAGCTTCCGTTTTCGATGCCGGTGAGTCTGAATATGCCACTCCACGTGAAAGCCAATTCATTGACAGTGTATTCTCTTCGGCTCCATCCATCAGTATCGATTACGCCATAATGGAGAAAGCCGACAATGTGTATGTAAAGACTGCCGATATAGGCTGGAGCGACCTCGGGAGCTGGAAAGCTCTATACGAGACATCGCCCAAGACACGGGAGGGAAATGTGACCCAGGGATGCCAGGTGCTGACCCACGACTGCAGCAACACGGTATTTGCCGTGACAGGCGACAAGATAATCGTGGCCGCCGGATTGCATGACTATATCGTGGCCGAAAACGATAACACTCTTCTTATCTATCCCATAGGAGAGGAGCAGAAGATACGGCAGGTGGTCAATGACGTTCGCGCAAGATTCGGGGAGGAGTATGTGTAAGGGAGTATTCAATATAATAGCGACTTTCCTTATGATTATGGTCGCAGGATGTTCCTCTCCTAAGTTTAACATTGAGTTCCAGCTGCCAACCTCAATCAACTCCACCTATCCCTTGACTTATTACGCTTCCTCTCCAAAGCAGGGAAAATGGATATCTTCGGCAATAGTGGTGCAACAGGGAAAAGGAAAAATGACATTTCCTGTTTCCGACCCGGCGGTAGTGACGCTCACGGCAGCCGGTTCCACTCTCTATTTCTATGTGGAAAGAGGAGATAAGGTGATGGTGAAGGGCGACAGCGCCGATCCTTCCAGCTGGGTGTTTTCAGGAAATTCCATTAATGAAGACTGGAGCAAGTGGAGGAAAGAAAACAGTTCGCAAATTGCCGGTGGAAATGCCGAGAAGATAAATTCCGCTGTGGATAAATTTGTGAAAAAGAATCCATCTAATCCTCTATCAGCTCTCCTGCTTCTCTATGAATACGACCGACGTATAAATAACGAAGGATTCCTTAAACTTTGGAAATCTCTGAAGGGAGAGGCTGCCAAAGAGAAATGGATCACTATCTCCGGGCGATCCGACTTATATACCAACATTCCTCTGGAGCCGGTGAATGTGAAGCGGAAACATTCCATTCCTCTACATTCTCTGGTGAATGGTACAGATACTATTGTCACAGGCAAGGTGCCGGTGGTATTGATGGTGTGGAGAAATGGTGACCGGGAAAGAGAAGAGTTTATAGATTCACTCCGCGCCCTTCGCAAAGCCCATCCCGATTCGGCCTCATTCATTATTGCCGATATCTGTTTCGACCCCGATTCCATCAACTGGGCTGCCCCATTGGGCCGCGACTCCCTGGAACATATCATCAGGGCCTGGAATCCCGTGGCAGAAGCTGATTCGGTGATGAGAAGTCTCGGTATCGAGCGCACTCCCATGATTATAACCATCCCTCCATTAAACAAATAATTTATCAATAACTCCTCCTATAGCTATGCTCACCAAGATATATTCCGCGGCCATCAACGGCATTGACGCTTTCCCCGTAATGGTGGAGACCGAGATATGGAAAGGCACCACATTCTCAATAGTGGGCATGGCCGACACTGCCATCCGAGAAAGCTACGAAAGAATGATTTCGGCCGTGAGACATTCAGGCTATGAGTTTCCGCATTTTAGAATCACCATAAATCTTGCACCGGCCGATGTAAAGAAAGAAGGCGCGCAGTTCGATCTTCCTATGGCAATCGGTATCCTTGCCTCAGCCGAGATTGTGAGAAGTGAATCCCTATCCGATTTCATGATGACCGGCGAGCTGAGCCTCGACGGATCCGTGCTCCCTGTGAAAGGAATCCTGCCAATGGCCGTGAAAGCAAGAGAAATGGGTATAAAGAAACTGATTGTTCCCGAGGGAAATGTCACGGAGGCGGCGGTGGTGAATCGGGTGGAAGTATATGGAGTGAAGTCGCTGAAGGAGGCAATAGAAATAGTGGAGGGCACCTCTGAGGCTCAACCTGTGAAGATTGATACCAGGGCTCTTTTCAAGGCTTCTCAGAGCGATTTTGATTTCGATTTCTCGGAAGTGAAGGGACAGGAATCGGTGAAACGCGCTTTCGAGGTGGCAGTTGCCGGAGGGCACAATATCATTATGGTGGGTCCTCCGGGTGCCGGAAAGTCAATGATGGCCAAGCGTCTGCCCTCCATCATGCCTCCTCTAAGCATGGCGGAGGCACTGGAGACCACAAAAATACATTCTGTGGCTGGCAAACTGTCGCGCGGATCAATGCTCATGACACAGCGTCCTTTCCGAACTCCTCACCACACGGTATCGCCTGTTGCATTGGTGGGAGGAGGATCCTCTCCAATGCCGGGAGAGATAAGCCTGGCGCATAACGGTGTCCTTTTCCTTGATGAATTTCCGGAATTTCCCCGGCAAGTTTTAGAAGTGCTTCGACAGCCTATCGAGGACCGTGTAATCACGGTGGCCCGGTCTAAATATACTGTGAATTACCCTGCGAGCTTCATGCTGGTGGCTTCGATGAACCCATGTCCGTGTGGATATTACGGCCATCCCACACGCCAATGCACTTGCACGGCGGGCGCTGTGAGTAAATATATGAACCGAATCTCCGGTCCACTTCTCGACCGCATCGATCTTCAGGTGGAGATCGAACCTGTGGCTTTCGACGACATGGCAGACCCTACACCTACAGAGGGGAGCGATGCAATAAGGGAGAGAGTGATGAAAGCTCGCCTTATACAGCAGGAGAGATACAAGGATCTCCCCGGTATCCATTGCAATGCGCAGATGAATTCCCGACTATTGAAAAGATATGCCTGGCCCGATCCGGAAGGAATGGCCAAGCTAAAGGAAAGAATGACCCGTCTTGACATGTCGGCCCGTGCTTTCGACCGTATCTTGCGCGTGGCCCGCACCATCGCCGACCTCGATGGATCGGAGAAGGTTAGGGTATCCCATATAGCCGAAGCCATCTCCTACCGCACCCTCGACCGTGGCAATTACGGATCCACTTTCTCTTAGCCCGAGCTTCTCAATAAGCTAACTCCCTTTTTTTATAATCTGAAACTGAGATCCTATATAAAGAAGAGAGAAGAGAAGGCTAAAAGGCTAATTTTCACCTACCGACAAACCCCCTTCCGGCAGAATTTTATGCAGACCCTGTTTGTCGAAGGGGAAAATCGCCAGAATCTATTTAGACGATTTTTTGCACACCCGGTTTGTCGAAGGGGAAAATCGCCAGAAAGTATTTATCAGAAAAATTAAATAATCATAATAATATAATTATCTATGTCTTCTTCCGAGATCATTCCTTTCAAAGAAAGCGGTGAGCATTCCTATCATCGGCGATCATTCTTCCATGATTATCATGCCCCTTTATCTATCACATAATCATTAAAAAAACGAAGGAATGTGACTCTTTTGGATCGGTAGAGGGCGATGCAAGAATCGCTCCGAGCAATCCCGGATGCGCTCGAATAAAGGAAACCGATCTTGGGAAAATTATAGCTAAATCTATAATCCATCTCCCTTATCAATTCCCGATTATAAAAAATCACCAATTCTGTGTGATGCCTGATCATGTGCATCTTCTTTTGCAAGTTCTTTTCGGTTCGGACAAACATCTGGATTTCTATATCGACAGCCTGAAAGAAAGAATAGCGGCAAAATATTCTGAAATAAAAGGGAAAGATATTTTAGATGAAGAAATTTTTGAGGTAGGTTATTGCGACAAACCTCTCTACGATAACCGATCGCTCGACGGACTTTTCCAATATATACGTGTCAATCCTCACCGACTGGCGATGCGGATGCAATTTCCCAAATTCTTTCAGAGGGTTCGTAAATTAAGAATAGCTGATAAAGATTATGAAGCTTACGGAAATCTTTTCTTATTTAGAAATCCCGATAAGGAGGCTGTGAAAATCAGTAGAAAATTCACTCAGGAGGAAAAACAGCAAAAGATAAATCACTGGCTATGCGAAGCTGCCAGAGGCACCATCCTCGTATCTCCATTTATTTCCCGGGAAGAGAAAGAGATACGTAAAGAGGCTGAAAATCTGGGAGCGAAAATCATATTGATAACCCATGAAGCCTTTCCCGATCGTTTCAAACCTTCTGCCCATGATTTTGATCTCTGCACTGAAGGGCGCCTTCTGATCATATCTCTCGGTCTCCCGGTTGGCACTTCGCTTTCCCGCCAACACTGCCTGCAAATGAATACTCTTGCCGAAATCATTTGTATGCAAACATAAAAAATTTTTCTAAATAACAGCTTTTTCCTATAAATTAGAGATTATTTTAAAAATGATAATTTTCACCTATCGATAACTTCTTCCAGATGAATTTCATGCGAAGCCGGTTTGTCGAAGGTGAAAAAGCCTATCTGACATGACAATCCATATCTACTACCGCTACCCTGGAATAGAGATCCATATCTACTACCGCTACTCCGGAAGAGCAATCCATATCTACTAATGCTACTCCGGAAGAGCGAACTATATCGACTGGCGGAAGGAAAAGATTGCAGCAAAATATTCTGAAATAAAATAAAAACAAATTTTTCAATAATGAGTATCCTATTTTTAGTCTAATTAATTTTCTATTATTTTAGCCTAATTAATTGCCTATTATTTTAGTCTAAATAGGTTCTTATTAAAAGATATTATATCTTTGTGAATCTTTTAAAATAATTTGAATTATGAAATTACCTGATTTGACAAAGTTTAAGGAAGATATAGCGGGTTTCTTTGATCTGACTCCTGATCTCGTGCCACAAGAAGAGGCTGAAACAGCTATACGGGAAGGGGTATCGTTCAAAGGCACCAACATCCTTATTCTTATCGTTGCCATATTCATAGCTTCGTTGGGGCTGAACACCAACTCTACTGCCGTAATCATAGGCGCCATGCTTATTTCTCCTCTTATGGGTCCTATAATCGGTATAGGGCTGGCTGTTGGTATTCATGATTTCGAGTTTATGAAGCGGTCTTTCCGCAATCTTATGATGGCGGCTCTTTTCAGTATCGCCACCTCATGTATCTATTTTCTCATATCGCCGGTGAATGAGGGACACAGCGAATTGCTTGCCCGCACTTCCCCCACTATTTATGATGTATTCATCGGTTTCTTCGGCGGCGCGGCGGGAATACTTGCCATCGGCAGCAAAACCAAAGGGAATGTTCTTCCCGGTGTGGCTATCGCTACGGCGCTCATGCCGCCTCTATGCACTGTAGGATATGGACTGGCGACTTGGCAGATGAATTTCTTCTTCGGTGCTCTTTTCCTTTTCTTCATAAATTCAGTATTCATTGCCTGTGCCACAACCATAGGAGTGAAACTGATGCATTATCACATCAAGGATTTCTCTAATCCCCGCAGGGCACGCAGGATGCGCAACATTGTATATACCATTGCCATCCTCACTATGATACCCTCTTGCTATCTCACCTACAGGATGTATCAGCAATCCTCCTTTAACAATAACTGCAACCGTTTTGTGGAACAGCAATTCAATTTCCAGGGGACACAGGTGTTACGATCGGAGGCCGTGATGAAAGGAAGCGACAAGACCCTTACCGTGAATCTTGTAGGACGTATCCTTCCGCAAGACTCCCTCTTGCTGGCTCTTACCGACCGTCTGCCTGAATATAATCTCGGAGGGACACGGCTGCGTATTATCCAGGGAGACTCTCCCGATCCGGGTTTTGATGTGACTGAGGCCACATCCTCGATGTTGAGGGATATGTATCAGATCACGCAGACCACCATAAACACCCAGCGGGAAACCATAGATTCGCTCAAGATCCTCACAGCCACAATCGCTCACAATGACACTATAGGAGCCACCATAACCCCTGAACTGAAAGTGCTTTTCCCCGAAGTGGTCGAAATAGCGGTGACGAGAGCCATTGCCAGCAACGTATCTACCGGCCAACTCGACACCCTTAATATCGCCTTAGTGAGATATAAAAGGCAGATGGATTCGCCGCAGGCAGCCAAATTCCGGAAATATATAGAGGCGAGACTTTCCCTGCCGAATGTAAAAATTGTGCCTACCGATAAAATCTGATATGATATGATTATGCAAACATGGGAATAAAGGAAGCGTAACATGACTTTAATAATATTTTGTATATCAAACTTTTTTTTCTTAATTTTGCTAAATAATCTCAATTCTCTCATTTGAAATTCTTTCACTATTATTGAAGTTTTTCAGACTTATTGCGATTGTCCATCAGAAATTATTTCACTCTTTATAAAATCTCCTTAGAATCATAATAAATGAAACGAATAAAATTTATTTCGACAATACTGCTCGCCTTCCTTGGAATCAATATGGCGGCCTTCGCTGAAGATAACGAAACCCAAATAGTCACTATTGACGGGCTTAATTATAATCTTGCGGGTCGCAACGAGTCTCATCCATTCGCATATTTGACGGATGTATCCCCTTCCGGGAAAATCATGAAATATAAGGGAGACATTACAGTGCCCTACAACATCGAATACGAGGGCACCAAATATATTGTGAGCTGGATAGAGAACGAAGAACGCATCTTCACCCATATACCTGATTTGACCTCCCTGACCTTAAATTGCATGAACCGGGTCAATGTGGTCGATGCACCTGATCTGAAATTCATACGGTGCAATATGAGCGGTGTTAACCAAGTTTCCGGATGTCCCGCATTAGAAACTATCTTTATGTCTGAAAATGTGGAGTATATCGGAACAACAGTGTCGGAATGTCCCGCATTACGGAAGATATATATTGATAATGAGAATGTGACGACCATGAACGACATATTCTCGGAGGTGCAGGCTCCCTTGGATGTCTATATGAAGGCTGAATGTCTGGTGAAGCCTGATGAATATAAGTATTCAAACCGGTTTCCCGGAGACTCCGGTATAGTATTTACCTCCAATCCCAATGTAACCTTTCATGTGAAAGAGGGAATGAAGGATGTATTCGAATGCTCAGCTTGGAAAGGTTGGAATTTCATCGAGGATATGGGACCATTCCGAAACCAAACGGAGTTCAGCTACAGCGGACACGGCTATGGCACCGGAGGAGGTTATGCCATTGGAGTAGGGGATAACAATGCCGAATTGGCGTTCCGAATCCCAAAGTCATTGGCCAAAGACTATGCAGGGAATAGGATCACGTCGATAAACTTCAACTCCATAGGTATCCATTGGAATGAAATAAACGGTGAGACGTATGATTACGTATTCATCACCGAATCAGGTAAAGACTATGTGCTGAAAAAAGATATAGAGACCCTAAGAGGGGTCTTCAATCGTATCGACCTTGGCGACGGATATGAAATTACAGGGGAAACCGACATATATGTCGGCTTTGGATCCAAGTCAGTGATAGAATGGGGTTCGAGCCAAGGAGTGGAGAAAACCACAGATGGAATATTTTTCAGGTTGATGGGGGATAACTACCATCCTTTTTATCAGCATGGGAAATGGTATGAGGAGATCGATGGGGAGTCATACGGAACTTTCAATTGTGAATGTACCATATCAGGAGACAATATTAAAAAGGATGTCAAAATACATAGTCTGAAAATCAACCGTAATGACTTGGACATAAAAAATCCCGACTTGTTCGTACGGGAAGAGGAGGATGATGAAGAGTGGGATGAAAAAGAATCATCCTTGAAGAAAATTGTTCATGTTGATGCAGGAAAACCCTTCGATATAAGTTTTAAGGTCCATAGCAACACTCCCGGTGTGATTAAATCTCTTGGATTTGTTTGCCAGGTGGATGGAGAAACAATAGAGACAAAAAAGGCAGATATCGTATTGCCAAATAATTCGGATATAGAAGTTTCTTTTTCATTACCTTCCTTTGAAATTACCGGAGAACATGAAATCATCCTCAGTTGCGTGGATATAGATGGAAGCGTTGATGCCATATCATCCAACAGCACGCGTGCCAAAGATTTATTTATAAGGAATGTGGAGAAAACTTTTCCGCGCAACTCGTTGATAGAGACGGTGGAATGCGATAATAATAAGGACTTGACAAGAGACTTTATCGAGAATAGAATTCCGGCAAATAATATTGTGGTCAGTGCCCATGTATGGGATGATTTGGCACCCTCCTACAATTATTATGACGGTGTGCTCGAGGATAACGGCCAATTGAGACCCAAGGTGAACCGTGAATTCTCCACTGCTTTATGCGAATATCTCGATATAAAAGAGGATGAATCCGCACCTGCACAAATCTTGATCGGCAATCTTCATTTCCTGGACGAAGAGAAAACAAAAGTGAAGGTCGAGACCGAAACCGAGTTCGGATTCGACTCCTCCGAAGAGTTCAGAATTTCATATCTCGTGGTAGAGGACAATGTGGATTATGAAGGTAATATCCATAACGGACTTGTGAGGGGATGTTTGGGAACATTTAATGGCACATCCTCCTTTCCCAAGGATGGTGTGAAGGAAGGGGAAAAATATACCAATGGCATCACGTTCGATATATCTGATTTCTCTATAGCGGATAAAGATAATCTTAAAATTGTGGCTGTCCTTATCGACGGTGAATATAACACTGTGATCAATTCATATGTTTCACCGCTTAAGGAAGTGAAGATTCCCGAGATAAATATTGGAAACCACCGTATAGTGATGGAGGGAGTGACTGCCACAAATTGCGGATGGTGCACAAGAGAGATGGCTGCTATCGATGATATAAGCATTGATTATCCCGACAATATTCTTCCGATAATGATTCATTCCGATGACTGGGGCGACCCAATGGCAAACTCAATAGGGTTTGAAGAAATCCTTTCCCGTGCCTCATCGATTCCATGGAGTATTCTTGACAGAAAATGTGAGATAGATCCAACTCCCGAAAAAGTGCGTCAATATATGGAAGAGAATTACAATCATGCGGAAGCCGTGATAGAGATAGAATCAGCTTATATTGATCGGGATAATAATATTCAGGTGGAGAGTGTGATAGATCTTCTGCCACGACCTATTGAAAATTATCATGTGGCATATGTGCTCACTGAAGATGAGCTGGGTCCTTATATGCAAAAGAATTCCTATAACGGTGGTCAGCATGGAACCATGGGAGGATATGAAAACAAGGAATCGGTTTTCTCATGCATGTATGACAATGTAGCCAGAGCCTGTTATGATGAACCGGTAGATGATGCCTTGATTACATCATATAAGGATTCAGGCGTGACAAGGGCGTATTCCGGTGTATTGTCGCTTCCTGACAATATAGATAATGTGAAAAATGTAAAGGTCACCGCCCTTCTGATTGAAAATGCCGACGGACATGTGGTGAATGCCTCGCGCAAGCCATTGAAATTTTCTGATTCCGGCCTCACCAATACAGATATTCCCCGTGATATCAAAATAAGATGTAATGGTAAAACCATCGAGATTTCAGGACTCGCTTCCGACACTCATATTTCACTTCATTCCATAGGAGGAATCCTTGTCAGCGACAAAATCTGCAAGGGTCCTGCCATTACCATCACCGTGCCCGAAGCCGGAATATATATTCTCAATGTCAACGGACAATCCTACAAGATGGTATTTTGATTGAATTCTAAAAAAGATTAGATAATCAATATATGCTTTTGCTCTTCAAGCTAATTATTGATTATCTAATTTTTTTTATTAATTTTGCCGTTCAGAAAAAAAATTGAACATGACTATAATCGACGGTAAAAAGACAGCGGCCGAGATCAAGAAAGAGATTGCGGCTGAAGTGAATGAAATAGAGAATAAAGGAGGCCGCGCTCCTCATCTGGCGGCTATCCTCGTCGGCCATGACGGAGGATCCGAGACTTATGTAGCAAATAAGGTGAAAGCGTGTGGTGAATGTGGATTCCGCAGCTCTCTGATACGCTTTGAAGATGATGTGACAGAGGAGCGCCTTCTCGAAGAGATCAAACGTCTTAATGAAGATGACGGAGTGGATGGATTTATCGTGCAGCTTCCACTTCCCAAACATATCGACGAACAGCGAGTGATCCGCGCCATCGATCCCGACAAGGATGTGGATGGTTTTCATCCCGTGAATGTAGGAAAGATGTCGATCGGCCTTCCGGGATTCGTTTCTGCCACTCCGGCCGGAATTATTGAACTTCTGCGTCGCTATGGCGTTGAGACAAAAGGGAAGCATGCCGTGGTATTGGGTCGCAGCAATATTGTGGGCAAACCCATGGCCACCCTTCTTATGCAGAAAGCCAATCCCGGAAACTGCACGGTAACCGTCTGTCACTCCGCCACACCCAACATAAAGGAGATATGCCGCGAGGCCGATATCATCGTAGCCGCACTCGGTGTGCCGGGATTCGTGACAGAGGATATGGTGAGGCCGGGCGCAACCGTGATTGATGTCGGCACCACCCGCGTTCCCGATGCCACCCGCAAATCCGGCTGGCGTCTCAGAGGGGATGTGGATTTCGACAATGTTGCCGAGAAATGCGCCTTCATCACTCCCGTTCCCGGCGGTGTGGGACCTATGACCATCTGCTCCCTTATGATGAATACGCTCAAAGCTTACAAGGGATAACAAGAGGAGATTCCCGGCCTTGAGTGGCGTGGAATCTCCTTTTTTATATCCTACATTAAAAGAAGATAGATGAAGAATCTGGTGATTGTTGAGTCGCCCGCCAAGGCGAAGACGATAGAAAAATTTTTAGGCCCCGACTTCAAGGTGATGTCGAGTGTCGGCCATATCCGCGACCTCAAGTCGAAAGGGATGAGCGTAGAGATTGACAATGATTTCTCACCTGTTTATGAAGTCCCGGCCGAAAAGAAGGATGTGGTGAAGGCCCTGAAATCGGAGGCTGCCAAAGCCGACACCGTCTGGCTCGCTTCCGATGAAGACCGCGAGGGAGAGGCCATTGCATGGCATCTGGCGGAAGTGCTCGGCCTCGATCCGGCCAAGACCAACCGTATTGTGTTTCATGAAATCACCAAGCCGGCTATCCTCGAAGCAATAGAGAATCCCCGCACTATAGATATCGACCGCGTAAATGCCCAACAGGCCCGCCGCGTGCTCGACCGCATTGTCGGATTCGAGCTTTCACCGGTGTTGTGGAAGAAAATCAAACCCGCCCTGTCGGCAGGAAGGGTGCAGAGTGTGGCCGTAAGATTGATATGTGAACGTGAGAAGGAGATAGACGCTTTCTCACCGGCTCCTTATTTCCGCGTCACCGGAATCTTCTCAACACCTGAGGGTGAGGAAGTGAAGGCTGAACTCAAGCATAGACTTGATGATAAGGAGACAGCCCTTAATTTTCTTGAGGAGTGCCGGAATGGGGAATTCGAAGTATCGGCGGTTACGGTGAAACCCGTGAAGCGTTCGCCGGCGCCACCATTCACCACCTCCACTCTACAGCAGGAAGCCGGAAAACGCCTCGGCTTCTCCGTGAAGCAGACCATGCGCACCGCCCAGAAGCTATATGAGGAGGGATTCATCACATATATGCGTACCGACTCCACCAATCTCTCGGCACTCGCCATCCGCGACATAAAGAAAGTGGTGGAAGAGGAATATGGCAAAGAATTCCATAAGGAACGCCATTTCCATACCCATTCCAAAGGAGCTCAGGAAGCACACGAGGCTATCCGTCCCACATATATATCCACCCGTACTATCTCCGGAGATGACCGCGAACGCCGTCTATACGAGTTGATATGGAAACGTGCTGTGGCCTCGCAGATGAGCGACGCCATGCTCGAGAAGACAAATATAGACATCGAAGTGAGAAAGGACGGTAAAGGAACAGGTGAGGAGTTTCGTGCCGAAGGAGAGGTGATCACTTTTGAAGGATTCATGAAGGCTTATGGCGCCGATTCCTCCGATGAGAGCGGTCTGCTCCCCAAAGTGACCAAAGGGGAACGCCTTTCCGACAAAGAAATAACGGCAGCCGAAAGATTCACCCTTCCCCCCGCACGCTATACAGAGGCCTCACTGGTGAAGAAGATGGAAGACCTCGGGATAGGTCGTCCTTCCACATACGCTCCCACCATATCCACAATACAAGACCGCGACTATATCCGGCACGGTGAAAAAAGAGGGGAAGCCCGCGATTATGAAGTGATTTCACTCAATAATGGCAAAATATCCTCCGAGACTCTCACCGAGATGGCAGGAAGCGAGAAAGGGAAACTTATCCCCACGGATGTGGGAATGGTGGTTAACGATTTCCTTACCGCCAATTTTCCCGATATCCTTGACTATAACTTCACGGCACGTGTGGAGGAGAAGTTTGATGAGATTGCCGAAGGGAAACTCAAATGGAAGAATGAACTCTCCGACTTCTACGGTGATTTCCATCCTTCGATCGACCGCGTGAATGCCATGCGCACCGAACACAAGGTGGGCGAACGGCTTCTTGGAAACCATCCCGATACAGGACGCCCTGTATCAGTGAAGATAGGCAGATTCGGGCCTGTGGTGCAGATAGGGGAGGCCACGGATGAAGAAAAGCCACTCTTTGCAAGTCTCACCTCAGGCCAAAGCATCTATGATATCACCCTGGAGGAGGCTCTGAAACTTTTCGAGCTTCCCAGGATATTGGGCACTTCTGAAGAGGGAGAAGTCAAGGCAGCCATAGGTCGCTTCGGACCTTACGTGCAGATAGGGAAGGAGTTTGTATCGATACCCAAAGATATGGATCCCCGTAGCATCACTCTTGAAGAGGCCCTGCAGCTTATCAGCGCAAAACGCCAGGCCGACGCCAACCGGTTGATAAAGACCTTCCCTGAACTGCCGGGACTGGAGATTCTTAACGGACGTTTCGGACCCTACATAGCTTATAAGAAAGATGGTGCCCGGAAAGCCACCAATTATAAGATTCCCAAAGGTTCGGATCCTGCGGCTCTCACTTTCGAAGAGGTGAAGGCTATCATCGACGCCCCCGCACCTGCCAAGAAAAGAGCTGCGAAGAAGAAATAGAACACTCTATAAGTGAAAGCTCGCTTCATTGCGGGTGGGAAAATAAGCGATAAATCAGCACACAAAGATAAGGGAATCACAACAATAATTAACATATTTTTGTTAAATTGTTATGATTCCCGATGAAAAACATATTGCTGATTCCAATAATATTCACTCTCAGTCATTACCGTCTGAGAGTGATCAGGAGACTCCCGAGAAAAGAGGATCCGGACTAAAGCGTACTGTCCGTATAATTCTCTTCTCCATCGGGGGTCTGCTCCTTTTTATAATACTTCTCGTGACGGGTGCCACATGGTGGCTCACACCCGAGCGACTGTCGGAAATAGTGAACCGGGAAGCAAGCGAGAATCTATATGCCGACGTGAAGGCCCACAACATCCGGTTCACACTCTGGAGCTCATGGCCACATCTTTGTTTGGAATATGACTCGCTGACAGTGAGGAGCCGCGTATTCGACAGTATTCCGGGGAATCTTAAGGCTCAATTACCACAAAATGCTGCTTTCCTCGCTTCTACCGGTAAATTCAAAGGCGAGATTAATCTTCTGTATCTTCTCAAAGGGAAAATCTCACTTCGCGATGTGGAAGTGGGAGGGGTGCGCCTGAACTTAGTGGCACTCAATGATTCACTTTCCAATTTCAATATAGTTCCCCCGGATACGGTAAAGACCCGCATCCCATATTTCTCGGCCGACAAGGTGAGACTGATAAGCCCGGGAATCATCTCATACCGATCCATTCCCGACAGCGCGGATGCCAAAGTAGCGCTCAACAATCTTTCCCTCCTAAGAATCGACAAAGAGGGGAGACACAATGTAAAAGACAGCTACCGGTTGAGTATTCTGGGGAATGTGGATGCCAAAGTGGATCAACTCTCTATCCTGCGTGGCTTCCCATTCGAGCTGGAAGGAGACGTGAATCTCGGATTCGATCCATTCAGATTCACCACCAGCAATTATACGGTCAATTTAGGCACCATCCATGGCAACATAGATATGAACATGCAGGTGGGAGGAGATTCGCGTCTTAACGACTTCCGCTGGCATTTCGATAATTTCGATCTTCTGCGTCTGCTTTCCTATGTGCCAGGACTGCAACTTCCTTCGGCAGGGAGTTTCAAGGCACCACTGAAAGTGAACATGACAGCTCGCCTCACATCTCCATGGCGACTATCATCCACAGTGCTTCCCTCGGCAGAAGTGGATTTCAACATTGTGGATGGCGATATGTCATATACAATGGCCAACGGGCGCACACTTTCTCTTCGCCATGAAGGAGTGGTGGGACGTCTGCTTTTCGATGGTGTGAATCCCGAGGAATCGGCCTTTGTGGTGGATCCTTTCCACGTGGTGGGCGATGGAGTGGATATAATAGCCGGAGCATCCGTGTCGCAACTATTAGGCACACCACAGGTGGAATCTTCCGTGGAGGGGAAAGCCGATCTGAAGGGATTGGCCAAGATGTTTCCTATCCTCAACAAAGCTTCTTTTTCGGGATATGTCGAGACGCTTGCCAATCTCTCCTGCCGTCTGGCGCCTCTAAGCCAAATATCATCTTCATCCAATCCCTTGTCGGATATAGATGTGGCCGGTAAACTCTCCCTGAATAACTTCTCATCCAATCTTCCCGACTATAACATAAAGGCCTCCGGAAAAAACCTTGAAGTGGATTTCGCCGCTTCCGAAAACAGCGTCTCCTCTTCAATTCTTAACCATGCGATGCCGGTTCTGGTGAGGGGTAAGGATCTATCTTTTTCCATGACCGACAAAAATATGGATGTCTCCCTGGATGACATAAATCTGAAAGCCGGGATTCCTATCGGAATATTTGCCGGATCGGCCTGTGATACGGCCACCATGGCAGCCGACATCACCACTTCCGCAATCCGTCTTACATCCGGAAAAGACAAGGTGAGCCTCAATGACCTCTCACTTACATTCGCCGCCCGCAAATCAACCAAAGCCATCACTACTCCCAACTATAAGATGCCTTCGGAATGGACAGCCGACCGCCAATACACCCGATCCATACCTCATTCATCGCAATTTATTCAGGTGAAGCTACCCGAAAAG
The DNA here is from genome assembly GCA_947177405.1 of uncultured Porphyromonadaceae bacterium. GTDB lineage: Bacteria > Bacteroidota > Bacteroidia > Bacteroidales > Muribaculaceae > Lepagella. The sequence continues at coordinate 56,337 of CAMWUJ010000010.1, forward strand.
GTAAAAAATCTAATGGCACACTGGCGTCCGGGAGTGCAGCTCAAGGTGAAATCGGGAGTGATATCCACCCCGGATTTCCCGGCCGCCAACCACCTGAGAAATATTGATGTGAGTGCTTCTTTCGATTCAGTGGTGGTAAGAAATATTTCTCTCCGATCGCGTTCTTCGGCAATGTCGATGAGAGGAAGGGTATCAAATCTGAGACAATTCCTGAATTCATCCACTCCGGCTCCTCTTTTAGTGGATGTGGATGTGGCTATCGACACCATACAAGTGAACCAGCTTGCGGGCACATATATGCGCGGTCTCAAAAGAAAAGGGAAGGAAGGGACCCTCTCTCCTGAAGAGAAAGAGGTGATACTTGCCTCCGACACTGTGGCGATGCTATTGCCACGGAATATAGTGGCCAACATACGCGCCACAGCAAAGCAGAGTCAATATCTCGATCTGCGCCTTGACGACATAGCGGGCGGAATCCACCTGAAAAACGGCAATCTCAGAGTGGAAGATCTACGGATAGCGGCTGATTTCGGCAGCGCTTTCATGAATTTCTTCCTCAACACTTCCAATATCGAGGCCATCCGGATGAGAGGTGATATGGGATTGACAGATATCAATATCGTGGGATTTTTCAAGAATTTCCATACCCTCCTTCTCATGATGCCCCAGATGAAGAATATACAGGGAGATATCTCTGCGGAAGCTCAATTCAATCTCCTTTCGTTTCCTAACATGTATATCAACATCCCTTCCGTAGAGGCAGATATCAGGATGCAGGGGAGCGGTCTCACGGTGCATCAGAGTGATTTCATACGCCACATCACCCGGATGTTGCTTATCCGACAGGATGGCGACCTCCATATCGCGGATATGGATGTGCATGCCTCCATACATGACAATCTGCTCGAATTATATCCCTTCAATTTCGATATGGAGAAATACCGGCTCCGTATGGGCGGTCTCAATAATTTCAATGGTGATCTCTATTATCATATAGGGGTTGAGAAGTCGCCGATTCCATTCCCCTTCGGAATAAATATCCTCGGAAATATCTCCAAGCCCAAAATAAGATTCGGCGGATCCAAGTGGAAATCAAAGAAAGGGGAGGTCATCACCGGATCCATAATGGAGCAGCACCTCATCAATATAAAGAAAGAGGGACGCAAATTCCTCAAGGAGTTTATCAGGAAGGCAGCCGAAGCCGACCAATAATACTGAAGTCGTACATTTGCACGATTAAAAAATTTTAAATATATTGATCTTCAAATTT
>CAMWUJ010000011.1 GCA_947177405.1 uncultured Porphyromonadaceae bacterium
CAGAGCACCTGACTCATAATCAGGGAGTCCTTGGTTCAAGCCCAAGTGGGACCACTCCCATCAATTTAAAGTCGCTGAACACCAGCGACTTTTATTTTTATTAATGATTTAAGCCCCCTTTTAAAGGGTCAGCGGATTTTTCCAGTGCATAGCATTTAAATGCCAATCGCCCAGGATAATGCAGATGCATCAGTCGGTACGAGTTGGTTATTTCTTGAATAGTTCGGAGTGTGAGCCAAGACGAAACAATGCAATCGTATTATTCACCACATCATACCATATCAATAAGAAATCTCCTTCAATATGACATTCAAGGCAGCCGGCATAGTTACCTTGTAATGTGTGTTGCCGATATTTTTCCGGAAGAGGTATCTCATTTCTCAACATATCAAGGACATCATTCAATGCCTTCAATTTTTTCGGTTGATTGAGGAATCGTTTCAAATCCTTTTTGAACTGGCTGGTATACCTCAGATCTTTCATAATCCCATTGATTTAAGCATGGCTTCAACGCTTGAAGTATCAATAGGTCCTTCCAGCTTACCGGCCTTTGCTTCTTCAAAAGCAGCTTTTGTGATCTCATTGGGTTCATGATAGACGGCATCCAAAAGTATGCCTTCTACATAGTTGTTAAGACTTCTGCGATCCTTAGCAGCAAGTTCCTTCAGTCTATCGAGCAAATACGTCGGCAGACGGAACACATGGGCTTTCTTTTCTAACGCTAAATCCATAATGATATCATTTAGACTACAAAGTTATTACAATATATAATCAAAAACAAATTTCTTGATAATAATTTATCGCCCCGGCAAATGCAGAAGGATCAGTCGGGGCGAATAAACCCAATACTATTCATCAACCTTTTTTGTTTAAAACCTGTTAAATAAAATAGATGAGTTCAGGCGCAGCTGGGTTTATTCAATGCAGCAGGGTTTATAGAATAAGGACTTTAATTAATATTCTCAAATCTTCTCTATTATGAATATCTTCCTAAATTTAATATGGGTAATTTTCGGAGGTGCGATGATTGCCATTGAATATGCTATCTCCAGTGTGCTGATGATGATTACCATTGTTGGTATTCCTTTCGGAATTCAGACCATGAAGCTCGCCATGGTTGCCCTCTGGCCTTTTGGCACAGATATTTATAGTGATGAATGGCCGTCAGGATGTTTTGCCGGAATAATGAATGTTATTTGGTGGTTTGTCGGCGGCTTTGTAATTGCTCTCACCCATTTGGGGTGGGGATTGTTATTCTGTATCACTATTGTTGGAATTCCATTTGGTATGCAGCATTTCAAACTTATGAAATTAGCGCTCTTCCCATTTGGGAAAACAGTGGGGTAATCAGCATATTCACAAGTCGTAGACTCAGGATCCGAGTAAAACTACCGGCGGGCTAAAAATGGTATATACTCCTCGCAGACTCCTCATAATATTCTAATATACACAGGAATTACATAAAACTTGACTCATAACAATAATAATTGGATTGTATATTTTTGAATTTTGCACTTATGGCTAAAAAGAAAAAGAAATCAAAAGGTAGCGCAAGCAAACCCATATCAGATAAACGATTCATAATGGAAAAGGCACGCAGTCTGCCTATCTATAGATGCTATGTCACTGAGGATTGGGAAAAAACGGGAATGGCACAGGTCATCATTGCAAGGGAGAGAGCAAACGGTAATCTTTGCGTAGGAATGTACTTATGTGATACATGGTGTCTTGGTGTAAAAGACGCTTACGGCATGGTCAATATCACCAAAGAGGAATTCGAGAGAGAAGTAATAGATCCTAACCCTTACCTCAAAGAATGTGATTACGTTTATGCGCATAATCTGGTGTATGGAGCAGAAGCCTTTGCCGCAGATGCGGCCATCGACCCGCATCCCGACTTTTCTCTATGGGGTCACATCCTTGAAGAGGATACAGATGATATTCCGCTTATAGAAATGGAATTCGGAGATGAGGGGAAGTATCATTTAGTGGCTCCAAAGGGATCAAAAGAAGCTCTCTATGCTCCCGGCCTTAAAGAAAGACTGGGAGAAGATTTCATATGTAATATCGGCTACAGAGAGGGGATTCTCAATGATGAGGAGAGCGATGATGATATGGACTACTATGATGAATACGATTATGAGGATGAGGAGGAGGAAAGAGCATATTCCGAGTTTGAAAGGATTATGTCAGAAAATGCGCCGAAATCAATGGAGGAATTGCTTCAAAGAATGACCGATGGTTTTAAGAAGACTCAGGATGAGGATCAACGCCATCCCGATGAGCTGTATTCATATCAACATCCTTCTTATCCAGCCAAGCTTGAGATAAAGCATAAATTTATTGCTGAGGAATTCAAGAAACCATCCAATAGTCTGGATCTTCCCACTAAAATCATCGATCGTATCTTAGATATTCCTAAAGAAGAAGTCGTTGATGACCTAAGCAAGATCATCATGTACACAATAGGGAAAACATGGAAAGCTATTGATGAGGATACTCTCGAATGGACAAATGATGATACTATCATCCACTCACTTCTTTTTTTGTCACAAATCGGTGACCCGGCAGGATTAGATGCAGTGATGGAGGTGATGCGTCAGGATAATGCGTTCCGCGAATTCCATATGGGTGACTCTGATACTATGATCTTGCCCAATGCATTGTATCTCACCGGTCGTACACGTACTGATATTCTCGAGGAATTCCTTATGCACCCCGGCTTCGAAGGATATGCCAAGGAATTTGTTTCAGATGCCCTATCATACATTGCAATCGTAGAACCTGAACGGCGCCCCGAGATAATAGAAATCTATAGACGCTATCTCAACTTCATGCAAGAGAATATCCCTTCGCAAAACGGATGCTCCGGCTACGTAGCAGGGGTTATAATCGGCAACTTGATTGACATCAAAGCCATCGAGCTCCTCCCTGAGATCAAGAGACTGCATGATAGCGGCTATGTGAATCTGAATCTATGCGGCCCATACGAGGAGGTGGAGAAAGAGATCAAATCCCCCAAAAAGCCGTTATCAAAGTTCGATTTCAAAGATATTAAGGATATGTATAAGAGTCTGAAACGAACGTTCAAAGATTAAGACTCCTTTCCACAAAAAATGTTATAATGCCGGAGTAGCAGATGCACCTCCGGCATTAGCAAGTTTTATTGAATGAGGTTGTCTAAGTTTACCTTTACCTTCCTCCTGCAGGAGAACGGTCGGCGTGCCATAACATCTACTGTAAGCATACGGTGAAGCACGTTTTACACCTCAAGAGATAATTGCGCCACATTGACGGCCGCAGCCGACGCAGTGCTTCAATCGGCTCCATCATCCACACTCCCCCTGATCACACTCGCCGTCACAGCATGAAAAAGTGTCTTATAATTACAACTTGACATTTTGAGAATCTTAATATTACAATTCCGGAGTTTTTGTAATATCCCTATAAAAAATTTTTGGTGTTTTTTTCGATGCTATATAATTTTGCGCTGTCAGAAAACTCCTTGCAAGGTCGCTCTGCTGGCAATTTACAGTCATCAACTAAAAAAACCAAACTATGAAAACAATCTTACTTATCGCGGCACTTATCGGTATCTCCGCTATCGACATCCCTTCGCGCTCCTTATAAAGCTTCGGAGGTAAAGGGACAGGAGAAAATGGATTCCGTAGTGCGCACATCAGTCGACGGAAAGCCTGTCTGAATCTGAACTGCACCCCAAAAGTTTTACACAAAACTTTTGGAGTGCTTTAACATATTTTGTTGATTGAGGTCTAAAATTTCTCGGCAAGGGCGGCAGCCTGATTACAACCGTCTGTTTTCTCAATATCACCTTCTACGAATACTCCGGGAACAAGTACTTCGCCTACAATATCCCATTTGAGCAAGGCGGCAGTGCGCTCCATCGGTATTTTCACCCCGTCCATTACTGACATATCATGTTCCTCGCAACAGCAGATGAGTCCCATCTTCTTTCCTTGGATAGGTTTCTCAGCTACACAGAATGAAAAAACTCGGTCGATCACACCCTTTATCTGTGAGGGGATTGAATACCAATACACGGGCATTGCATATATCACGGCGTCGGCATCTAAAATATGTGGCGCGATAATATTGAAATCATCGTCAAATGAACAAGCCTTGCCGGTCTTGAAACATGACATACACGCATGGCATCCGCCGATGTTCATCATAGCCGCATCAAAACGCACAACTTCGTGACCTTTCGCCTCTGCAGCCTTGATGAAGGCATCTACCATAGCGAATGTATTTCCTTTCTTACGTGGACTGCCTGTTATTACCGTGATTTTCATTTTTTTATTGTGTTTGAGTTTTGATTATAGGCTTTTGCCACGCATTTCCATTCGCCATCAAGTTTGAGAAGAAGCAGGAAATCGGTGAAATCTATGCTACCACCCCACCCTTCTTCAAGCACACGCACCACAGCCACCGTCTCTTCAACGGCAAGCACGTCGATACGAGCCTTGAACTCAGCTCCTGCGCCAACGGTATCAACATTATGGTAGAACTGATCGATTGAACCACGTTCTACTGTTCCGTTAAGAATACCGAACAGCACGGCATCGTCGGTAAACAGAGTCTTTGCATACTGACTGTTGCCCTCGGCAACACTCTTTACAAACTTTTCGGCAGCTTTAGCCACTGCCTCGTATTCTTTAATCAGGTCTCTCATATCTTTATATGTTGTTGGTTGATTTTACGGATGCGAAATTACAATAGTAATATCTATAAATCAAGTACCGAAAAATTTTTCATATACCGAAAATTTTTTCGGTACTTGGAAATTAGGGAGTTATTGACTAACTTTGAAGTCGGAAATAAAGTATAAATTACCGATGGCATACGAAAAGAAAATTCCTGTGGATCTTGATTGTCCACTCAGGCTGACTATGAGTCTTATTGAATCAAAATGGAAATCATGTATTCTGGATGAATTGAGAAATGGCAACCCAAAGCGCCCAAGCGAAATACATAAATGTCTGCCTGAAGCTGCCCCACGGGTTCTTGATATACAACTAAAGGAAATGGTGGAGGATGGACTCGTAGAAAAGACAATCTATCCGGAACTTCCACCACGATCCGAATATAACATCACAGAACTTGGATTGTCGCTCATTCCAATCATTGACCTGATGCTAAAATGGGGCAAGGAGCATTTCGATATTTTCGAACGCAAATTCGGAAGGAAATAATTTCTTTATCGCTTAATTATTTAAAGCTCTATCCACTAAAAAATGGTATATATTCCGATATCTTGGTTAGGTAAAAGAGTCTCTATTCCTGTCATCATATCATATCCGGTAGCTTTCAGCCATTCTGTTATCATGGAGGCGGCATTGGATGGCTGAGACTCCATCCACTAAAGTTGTGTTGAAAATTAAACATTAGAAGTATTTTAAACTTGTATTTTTTCATAAATTTGCATCGTATTATTTTTGCAATTAACATGAAGCGTAATTTTTTTAAATATATCTTTATTTCTGTCATATCTATATCCACAGCTTTTGGAGTTTACTCCATAGCTTCAGAATCAGCGAAACGGCAAAACAATTCCACAGTCATCTCGAAACCGGAGCACACCATCGGCTTAACTGATTTGTCAGGATACCGTTTTCATTGTGATGAAGACACTTCCGAAATCGAATCCATGTTATCCAAGTTAGCTCCTCTTAACAACCGTCCTCTCAATGAAATAGTGGTAGCGGCTGCCGGATTGTTGGAAGGTCGTCCCTACATAGGAAAAACTTTGGAAGGAGATACGGAGGAATTGGTAATAAATGTTGATGGTCTCGATTGTGTTACATTTGTAGAAAATTGTTTCGCTTTAGCAAAAGCCACCGCCTCAGGATCTTCTACATGGCACGATGTGGCGCGCAACCTTGAAAACCTACGGTATAGAGATGGCGTTAGAAAAGACTTTTCCTCTCGTTTGCATTACACCACTGATTGGATTGCCGACAACATCAAGCGCGGCAATCTCCGGGAAGTAACCACTTCCATTCCGGGTTATAAGACCATTCTTAAAACCCTTGATTTCATGACCACCCATAGAGATCTCTATCCTGCAATGGGAGATGAGGAGATATATCGGAAGTGTAAAGAGAATGAACACAGCCTACGGTCAGTTCAAATCCCTTATGTGAGTCGTTACGATTCTGATAATCCGGAGGTGGCTGAGGTATTGGAAGATGGCGACATGATATCATTTGTCAGCAATGTAGATGGGCTGGATTCAAGTCATGTCGCGCTTATTCGTATTATAGATGGTCAACCTTATATGATACATGCCTCTACCAAGAAAGGGAAGGTTGTGTTCGAAACCACTCCCCTATACCGCTATTTCAAGAAATCCAACCGATCCGCTCCCGGATTCCGGGTGGTCCGTTTGATTTGATATCGGTTACCTTTTAATCAATCTTTTACCTCTCGCAATGTATAAGCCTGCCGGAAGATGATCATAATCGTGAAACGGATAGATCTTCCCCGACAGGTCATAGATGAAAGCATCTTTAGATGAATCCACTGCATCAGCGGCTATCTCCATAACTTCGGCTGAATCTATCGCAGATTTCGACAGAAGAAATTTCAGCGGAATCTTCACCCGCTGTTGCCAGTACCATTCATTATGTCCGGCACCCTTGGCATCATACACATATAGCTGGCCATTCTCCTCTGTATATCCCTTAGTGCGCACAATTTCACGGGCCTCGACTTCATATTTGAGGTAACCGGCATCCCAATCCTTCGTGCCTTGATCCATATACAGACGGTGGATACCATCTGTAGGAAGATGATCACTTAAATATTGGAGAATGGCATTCGCACAAATCTCATCATCATTCATTGTATAGTCAGCATTAAGGCTCAGCGAACCTATCCAATGTGTGGAAAGACAAGCAGCTCCCCCAAATATCTCGGGATACTCACAAAGAAGATATATTGAAGCCAATCCCCCCATGCTCGACCCCATTGCGAATGTAGTCGTAACCCCCGGGGCCGTTTCATACAAAGTATCTATAAGAGGTTTGAGCTCTGTGGCCACAAAGGCGGCCTCTTCATTTCCTAAGAATATATCTTTACACGTGTCGTAGATAAACGTATTTTCCCTATCTTCCGGAGAAATATAATCAAGAGCATTTTCCGGGAAATAGTCATTGGGACGCAACCCTTCTGATCCTCTGTTATTGATGCCCACCACAATTGGCATTACAAAATCCGGATCGTTCGCCAATTGGACACAAGCCTTATCGATAGCCCATGGCACTCCTGCAAATGAAAATGAGGCATCAAAGAGATTCTGCCCATCGTGAGCATAAACCACCGGGTATCTCTTACCATCGTCTTTCGCATATTGTGAAGGAGTCCATACATCAACTATTATTTTCCCTCCCAAATATTCCGAATCCACTGCCATCCGGGTTATATTGCCATACGACGAAGCCGGTGTCCCGGTGTCAATTATATCATATTGGGGTAGTTGCGCGGATGCTGATGCACAAATGGAAAGCACGGATAGTATAATTGAATATTTAATTACATTCATGGGGTAGGATATATTGGTTAATATTAAGAGAACGTAAAAAATATCTAAATTAGTCACTATGTTTGCATTATTGTAAAATCAGATACTCTGCTTCACCCCTTTCTATCCCCGTGAATTGCGTGAGTTGAAATTATTTATTAATTTTACCTCCTTAATATTTCAGTTATGACCAACCTTCAGATAAAATTAGAATGTCCTATGGAAGAGGTTACTCCTGTTGAAGAACTTCGCTATGAATCCATTGAACCACAGTACCGATCAGTCCAGATATCACTGACCTGCATTGGATACGTTATCCTTGCCGCCCTGGCTCTTTTCTTCTTGCTTTTAGATAATAGTCTATGGGTCATCTTGTGTGAATCAGCTATATTGGTTACTATGTTGATCAATCTCATAATCGTGAGAAAGGCATGGCTTTTCAAAGGGTATGCACTCCGGGAGAATGATTTGAGTTTCAGGAGCGGAATAGTGTTTCCCACTATAACCACCATTCCTTACCTGAAGGTGCAACAGGTGAGTGTAAAACAGAATCCTATATCCAAATTATTCAATCTTTATGCCGTAGAGGTGGTGAATGGAGCTCAAGCCATGGCCTCACTGTCCATCCCCGGCCTGACTGAAGAGAAAGCGACTCAAATCAAAAACATCATAATCAATAAATTAAGAAATGTCTGATTACATGCATCCTCAACGGATGAGCCCTGGAGCATTTTTCATTATCTTTTTGAAAACCTTAAGAAAATCCCTCGGACTTTTCATAACAGTCGCGATCATCTCCATACCGAAGGCTTTATCCTCCGGCATTTTAGGTATCGGCACAATAATACTCCTATGTATCGGGGGGTGTATGGTTCTATCTGCTATCGAAGCTTTTCTATCATATTTTTCAAAAAAATTCTACATCAATAAAGGCAATCTGATTTTTATACACGGTATCATCAACCGCGAGAATACCATTGTTCCTCTTGACCGTATCCATTCGCTGCGCACGAAAATGGGTGTATTCTATCGTCTTTTGGATATGAGAGGAATCATTTTTGACACTTTGGCTACCAAACAGGAAGAAATAGAACTTATATTGGATGAACACGATTGGCAGCAACTTCTTTCTCTCATAGAAAAAGAGGAGAACATCCTTCGCCCATCCACCCCCAATGATCCTCCTGAATACGACCCCACCTCCACCGTGCACTACCCTACAAAGAATCTTTTACTGGCTGCACTCTGCCAGAATCATCTAAAAGGGATGGCTGCACTCGGATCCTTTTTCGGTATAGTGTTCGGAAATCTGTCGGATCTTGATGAAAACACCACCAACAGCATAGCGAACCATCTGGAAGATTTCTTTGATGGGATTATTGCTTCTCCACCTAAGATTATTCTATTTTTAGCTATCATCTATATCGTGATTCTGCTTTTATGGATTGGAAGGATATTGCTGAAATATTACGACATGACGATGAGTCACAGTAAGAAAATCCTCACTTTCACCTATGGTTTGATCACTCGTGCAACAAATCGCTTTCTCCACGACAAGATATGCACAATACGCATAAAACGAAATATCCTTGAAAAGAAATTTGGTTTCAGCACCATCATGCTCAAACAGGCAGTTAATGTATCGGCTGAAAAGGGAAAAGACGTTCTCAACCTATATGGATTCGACAATTCCTCTTTTTTCCTTAAGTGGTGGTTGGGAGATGACTTCGGCAAGTTCCCCCATTTAATTACAGCTAAATCCGGCAGGGGTGTTTTCTTCCACTCCATACTTCTTCCATCATTGATTGCCATCGCGGCAGCCATAATCATGGCTCATTTTCAAATGTATATCTGGATTATTATTCCGTTGATATATCTTCTCTTCTCTTTTGTCAGCGGGATATATAAAATGCGTCGGAGCAGAATCTCACTTTATTCATCCTATTTCATCATCCACAACGGTTCTTTGGCTGAAATCGAAAATTTCGTAAAATATTCCTCTATTGAAGTGGTAAGAATCCGCCGCACTCCATTCACCCGATGGTTTCATCGTGTCTCCCTCGTCATCTCCACCCCGGGCACCACATTCCTCGTGAGAAGCATAAAGGAAGAAGAAGCAAAACAGATCTACGAACTTCTTTTAGACTCCATCCGGTAATTTTCCATATCAGGTTTTGGAGATTCATTCCCTCTTGGTAAAGAATTTTTACCTATATAAATATTATTTCCAAAAAAAATGTTGATGCATCGTTTATGCATCAACATTTTTTTGAAATAATAATTCGATTCAGAATTTATTTGATTTTAAAAGCATCTGATCCAAAATCGATTGTAATATTTCCGGCATAAGGAAGATTGATAGGCTCCGGATTATAAATCACATGTTCATTCACACGTTCATCGTTCTCCATTGAATATATCACACCTTCGATCAGATAGTCGCCGGCAGGAATGATTAGCATTGTGGCGTTCACACCGCTTCCTCCTCCGGTGGCTCCTGAAGTCATGATTGTCTGAGGCACCACTACATCTGGTTCGTTATCAGTAGTCTTATTTCGCCAGAGCTTGATTTCGCTTATATAATAGGAACCCTCGGAAGTGTTTCTTACCGTAGCGCTGCAAGTGCGTATTCTGTTGGGAGGCGTCAAAGGCACTTTAAAGGATGACTGACCTTCAGGAATTGCATTTTCAAACTCCTCGACAGTCATTTTACCACCCGTGATCCATTGATATGCCTGATATATCGGGTTGAGATCAACCTGGAGATAGAAACGATCTGCAGTAGATTCATCCGTATCGCTCACTCTCCATATCCATGAATATTTGAATGTGATATCACCGGTAGCGGGATCCGGAATAGCCTCTATATTGAATGTATCCGAACCACTTGGCAACCCATTTACGAGAAGCGAATAAGCCACATCCGAAGCATCTGAATTGTTAGAGATTCCCACACCGGCAAGCTCCAGATTGGAAGTGTTGTTCCATTTCCAGCTGTTAGTGGTAATAATCTTATTGGTTTCGTTCTTGTCAGGGATACCACCGCTCACCGCAGCATTAAGTCCCCATTCAAATCCGGGATTGTAGGAAGCTCCATCTGTGGATGTTGCAGGAGAAGGAGATGCTCCGTTGGCAAATCCATAAGATCCTGTCTCGACAAACTGTCCGTTACTCTTACGCAAAAGCCTGTTGGAGACATTACAACGATTCAGATAAATACCACTCATCTGGGTCACCTCATTTCCGCTGCGACGGTTCCAGATGCCATTGTTAAGAGGAGCGTTGTGAAGCACCATCTCTGCCTCCACTGCGTAATAATCACCTTGCGCATCCCCTTCGAACACATGAATAGGATAAATGTCATAAGTCACATTCGCTGTTGTGGAAAGATTCAGCTGGCCGGCTTCCGCCCAACGACCATCCACAAGCTGTTTTTCGTCAAGCTTGATATTAAAGGTATGGCTCACACGCTGAGGAACGAATCGTTTCCGGATATCATTTGTACGCAAGTTCACTCCTTGATAACGATTCCCACAAACGCTATTCACCCAGCCGCACAAATGGAACAATGGAACATCATCATCATCGATCACAATCCTGTTGCGGAGCGAATAAGACATCCCTTGTCCGTTGAATCCATAAACGGAGCAACTTTCATTCTCATCCGGGCCTGCATAGAAAATATCATGGAGCTCGCTCCATTTCTCCACTTTCGATGCCTCGGGATTAATGATCACTATGAGAGCGTCACGCCGGTAAGCGTTCATCAGCGTCTCCTCATTAGACTCAATGGCATCGCTGTCGATAAGTATGATTCTGGCATCCTCCGGGGTCACAATATTGGTGAAACACTTTCTAATTCCACCCTCCGCATCCCCAAGATTGCCGAGAATAGCTGCCGGGAAGCTCACCTCCTCAATCTCTTTATTCAAATTATTACCACCGGGATTGATAATTTCGAATTCATCATTGATAACCACGTTATCTTTGCTGCATGATGACACTGATAACACAGTGGCGGCTCCTAATGCCCATGTGAAAAATTGCAGATTCTTTCTTAGTATCATTATAAGTTAGTCAGCTTTAAAATATATGTAGCTATAAGTAATTTGCAAAGATAATAAAAAAGATAGAAATAATCATATAAAATGTATATCTTTGGAGAAATTGGTCTTTTTCCAAAAGATTAGTTGTTTCTACTTATTTATGAATAAAATGTTGTTAGTAAGAAACAGAAGCATTATTTGTAATACTCTATATCCCTTTCAGTTATTTTAGGATCACTCATAGAATCCTTCTTTACTTCTCTTCTAATCCAATTTCCCTTGGAATCATATTTATATCTTATCACTACCTCCCTTTTTATTCCTCCGTCAGGATTATATTCAGTTTCACATATCGGGTTGCCATTAGCATCATTTTTCACAATCGTTATCAATGTCTTATTCCCGGTATCATCCAGAGTATATACTTTACGTCCGTCAGATCCATATTCTATCTGAACTTTGTTCACTTTGCCATTACGCGACTCGTATACACGGGTCGGCATTTCATCTCCATTCATCTCTATATCCTGATGAAAAAAGAGACCCTTCTGCACTAATCTCTCGAATGTCAAATCAGGACGGACTAAAATAAAAATATCTGTGGTCGACCCATCAGCCAAAATATGTTGACCATACAGCTCCGTTTTTCCATCCGGACGCACTTTTTTATCATACGTTTCAGTAAAAATTAATTTCCCGTCGCCATCCACTGCTTTTCCGGATGTAGGAAACCATTCTTCATCAAAGGTCTGCTCATAAATGCGCCTCACCGATCCATCACTATCATAGCGCTTTTCTGTTTTAAATAAGAGAGTCCTGTTGTTTCGGGGATCAAAGGTGTAATATTCCTTATACCAATCGTCACTGTAGGTTTTCATTCCTTGTAAATTATATTCAAACCTTTGTCTCAGACTCCTCTCATATTCCGGCAGTGGTTTCTTCAAACGTTTATATTTAGCCACGGTATCTGCATGAAAATACGTCTGTTTTTCAACGGAATAATAGGACACTTTCTTCACCTTCCCTTTTAAGTTCTCTTTTTTTGCATCCGATTGAGTGAGAGTAAAAGCGAACGAAAAACTCCAGAAGCCAATCAAAATCGCCAGAACTGAAATGATTCTTTTCATACTTTATTATTCTTTAGTAAACTAATGTCAGGTGGATTATCTCATCAAATTAAAGACCCGACTTTATAGGATGATTTCCGAAATCTATACACTAATTTTTGCAATTTCACCTTGATTCACCTAATGAAGTTGCATTGGGTGTTATTAATGCAAAAATAATAAAATTCTACCATATTTCTGTTAATAAGTAAAATAATTTTCTTTTTTGACTTATTTCACGCCAATGGATGGGATATAGAAAATCTTTTTCTGAAGATGAAAACGCTTTAGACTTGCCTGAGGGTTTCTCCAACACAAGTCTGACTAAATAATCACTACTAATAACCATGACTACAAATTCGATTTTACTTTATCTAAAGGTTCAATTTGAAATTTGAAATTTACTTATTACACTATATTTCAGACAACAGAATTTGCTGTAATCGAAAGTAAATTGTAATTTTGTAGAAACCAACTAATAGTAAATATTATGAAACGTCTTCTATTATTCTTTTTTATCCTGATCTCCATACTGGTTCCCAGACAAAGTATGGCACAAGAATTAAAAGTAAATAGTATGGAGAATAATCCCAAGGATCTTACTGCACGAGTAGGACCTTACTCCCGTGTTGATTTGGATGGAAGAAAAACAGCCGTGTTAAAGATATATGTGTCTGACGAAATAACAGAAGCACAAGGGAATGTGGTTGGAGATGTTGTGGATAAAGGATTTGAGAAATGGGTATACGTCGCTCACGACTCCAAACAAGTCAAGCTTCTATTCAAAAATCATTATCCTCTTATGATCACATTCATGGATTATGATTACCCTACTGTTTCGGAGCAGATGGTATATGAGATAAAATTAGTTGAAGCTTCCGACGTATCTATACCAAACACCACTTCTGACACAAACCCATCTAATGTTTCTACACCTTCTTCATTAAATTCTACAGAATCTATGCCTACAAATCTACCATATCGTAATTCCATCACTTCTGATAAATTTGAAGAAGCAAAGAGATATTATAGAGATGGCTATTATAACAAGGCCTTGGAACTTTTCAAAAAAAATGAGGAGGATAAGGAAGCTCAATACTACATAGGTCGAATGTATTTCAACGGAAAGGGTGTTGATAAAGATTTAAAAGAGGCCATGATCTGGTATAGGAAGTCTGCCGAACAAGGATATCCTGTGGCACAGTATTATATTGGGAATATGTATAATTATGGTCAAGGAGTGCCTAAAGATATGCAGGAAGCATTAAAATGGTATCGTAAAGCTGCAGAAGAAAGTGATATTTATGCTCAAGATTATTTAGGGCGAATATATCAAACCGGGGCAGAAGGTACTATAGATTATAATGAGGCCATAAAATGGTATAGGATGGCTGCAGAGCAAGGGGATCCAGAGGCTCAATTTAATTTAGGATATAACTATATGTGTGGTTATGGAGTTGAAAAAGATCGAGAAGAGGCTCTGAGATGGCTAAGAAGAGCTGCCGACCAAAATTTTAAGAGAGCCGAAGATTATATTCAGATTGTAACCGGAATTGCACTGGCCAGTGACATTGATAAACATGATATTGTTAGATTCCGTCGGAGTTCAGCAGAGCAAGGAGATTTTTTTGACCAAAATGAACTTGGAAATTTATATTTATATGGTATAGGCGTTCCTCAAGATTTTAAAGAAGCTGCAAAATGGTATAGAAAAGCTGCAAAAATGGGGTTTGCTAATGCTGAGTTCAATTTAGGACTAATGTATGATTACGGCCAGGGTGTATCTCAAGATTTACAAGAAGCTGTAAAATGGTATAAGAAAGCTGCTGAACAGGGAGATATCGCTGCTAAAAATGCTCTTATGAGATTGGGAATTGAATAGCCGTAATCCGTTAATTAATGGCAATATTTCTTATTGGCATGTAAAAATCTATCCCTTTCCGAACCTTTTAAATTAGAGACTTTTTTCAAAAAAATTCCACTTTTTTTAAATTATTTTTAGTGCGCAAGAAGATTGCGCACCGGGGTTTTAATTTTGCAATGTCATTCGAGAGAGAGTGGTTCCGGCCATTCCCGATAGACCGATAAGTAATGTTAAATCTTTAAAAACTCAAGAACATGAAACGCGACATGATTTTTTTCTCCACCAATGGTCAGGGTCTCACTTTAACTTCAGCAAACCATGTGGCCAACCTCGCTAAAGAAATGATCCGTCGTGAGGAAGCGGCCTTGAGCAACATCACTCTCTATTCCACTTCCGTTGCTCTTATAGGTTCTTCATCCTCAGAATGTCTCTCCACAGGATCAACCTCCGAGGAATTGGAATCATCTATCGATAAGCTTTACAATATCGCCAAGGCCAAATCACTCATCGCCTGGTTGAGAGAGGCAATAAAAGCCAAAGAAAGACTTTTCAACGAGGTGCAACTGCTCAACGTTGGTAAATATGCGGAGATAAAAGGCATTACCATTCCCGAAATGCCTGAAAAAGGGGAACCTTTGACTGAGGATGATTATTACTCCTCTCTTTCAGTGGATGAACGCAACCGTTATTACCATTACGAGACACTCGCCGCTGTGCTCGGCAAAGCAATTCATCCGGGAGGAAGCCTTGCAGATGCGCGCGAAGATCTCGACCGTCGTATAAGACAGCCGCGTGAAATAACAGGAGAGGGACGTGACACTCTGGTCTATTCGTATTCTCCTACTGTGCACAATGATCTTGTTGACGATATCTATTTTCGTCTGCAGAAACAGTATCGCGAAGCTCAGGCAAAGGTGAACGCCTTCAAGCACGAGTGCAAAAAGGCCATCTCTGAATCCATAACCGCTCTGAACGCGGAGTATTTACGTAAACTCAGCGAATATAGAGACGCTATGCAACTTTTAAATGCTGAGTTTTCCGAATATGTGGAGAGACGCTCGGCGGAGATAGGAGATTATAAAATCCTTATACCCTCTTCGCTCAAAGATATATTCGAAAAAGTTTCCGGTTTGGGGAAGAAGGAAGAATAGCCCGCTCCTTGTTGGCTGATACGGTAAGCTGAAAGGTCACCCATTGGTGGGATCTCGCAGCTGAATGTCGAAGGAAGGATGACACCTTATATGATTTTTAAATTCCTATATAGGGAATATGACAAAATGCTTGGTGCATTCACAAAGGGGATACCCTTTGTAAAAATATGTCCGGTCCGCAAAATTTTTCTGCCGGTGAAGACTTGATTGTCGGAGGTTGTTTTTGCTTTTGAAGCGGATTCGGGTTTTAGCTTTAGTTATGGACCTTGCTCTCTTTGTCATTCCTTCCCCCGACAGCTGTATCAACGGCGGAGAGGATCCCACGATCCTTTCCGCCGTATTTATTTATAAGGAATTCTTTTCATCTGATGAAGTTGTATTTCCAAGAAACAGGCCGGATAAGATAAATTTAGTCAACATGACAACTTCAATTGGAGACTCATAACGAAAAATTTGTTCTATGAAAAAAATATTCCACCTCGATAGGGGTATTTCGGTTTTTCATACTCTTAAAGTTGTAATCGCGCAATTACAATTTGCAATTTTACTACCGAAAAGATAGATTATGACTGATAAGATAAAACGATCGCTTGATTTCGTGGTCCGCTTCTACCGGCCCGATGCGTTCCGGCCCGACAGCTGGTTCATTGCTCCTCCACTCCCATTCTGGCGACGTCACGCTGTGGCTGTCGCAGTGATTGGCGTGGCATTGGCAGCAGCCGCCGCTATCACCACCTATGTGGCATTGCGCCCCGAAACTCCTGAAAAAATCGAAGTGGAGACATCCGCACCCGAACCTGCGGAACCGGATCCTGTCCTAATCGAAGAAGCTCCCGTAATTGAGGAAGCTCCCGCTGTGAAGAAAATAGAATTTGACAATGCTTCTCTCTCTGAGGTGGTGAAAGCCATCGAGGAGACCTACGGAGTGAAAGTTGCCGGTTCCACCGGTAACCAGCCGCCTCTTACACTTAGCTACGAAGGGAATGCGGAAGACCTTGTGTCAACAATAAATGATCTCCTTGGCACTAACCTAAGAATAGAGAAATGAGGAGAAAAATTACTATTTCATTTATACTTGCCCTTTCAGCTGTAATCTCTGCCTCAGCGCAGAAAGTCAGCATTAAAGCTGTTAATGAACCTGCCGCACGAGTTTTCTCCCGTCTGATGAATAGCAGCGGAAAGAACTTCATCTATCCCTCCGATTTGCTGCGGTCTGTAAATGTGTCAGTCTCTGCAAACAATGAGCCTTTGGAACGTGTGCTCGACAAGATGCTTGAGAAAACCGACATCGGATATAAAATCAAAGGCAATAACGTGGTTTTATTCAGAAAAGATCCTCCAAAGCCTTCACGACACACCTTAAGCGGATTCGTTCGCGAGGAAGGTTCGGAGGAAGCATTGTCCGGGGTCACCGTCACCGCTCTTCCGGCCGGAGTCCGGACTGCCACCAATACCCAAGGATTTTATTCCCTCTCTATCCCGGCCGGCACTATATCACTCACCTTTTCCGCTGTCGGATTCGAGACAAAGGAAATAGAGGATATCGTGCTGAAGTCATCGCGCAAAATCGACATATCTCTTCCTGAGGACAGCCGTATGCTTGAAGGTGTGACTGTGATAGGCAATCAGAATCGCGACCGGGCAATCGAGTCGGCCGAGATCGGATCAATGAATGTGAGCAGAGCCAATATCAAGAACACTCCCGTGATATTCGGAGAGAGCGATGTGATAAAGACACTTCAGCTCGAACCGGGTGTCTCAGCCGGGGTGGAGGGAATGGCAGGAATGTATGTGCATGGTGGAGGAAGCGATGAGAATATGTATATGCTCGATAATATTCCCCTGTATCAGGTGAATCATTTTGGTGGCCTTTTCTCTGCGTTCAACACCGAGGCTCTCCGCAACGTCGATTTTTATAAAAGCTCCTTCCCTGCAAAATATGACGGACGTCTATCTTCGTATATAGATGTAAATACAAAAGACGGAAGCATGGATTCGCATCATGGAGGAGTTAAGATTGGCCTGACCTCAGCTGCTGTGAATGTGGACGGTCCGATATGGAAAGAACACACTTCCTATTCTTTTGCCGCGCGCCGATCATGGTATGATGTCCTCACCCTCCCGATCTGCGCTATCTTCAACAGCATGAGCCCGGATGAAAAAACAACTTTCGGATATGCCTTCACCGATATAAACGCAAAGATCACTCACCGCTTCTCCGACAGATCGCGTATCTATGCAATGTTTTATTATGGGGAGGATTATCTTAATGTGAAGCAGACCTACCTTATGGCTTCAAAAGAGAAAGACATAGATAAGTCGAATCTTCGATGGGGAAATATCGTTGCCTCCGCAGGCTGGAACCACGCATTTACCTCGAATCTGTTCGGAGAAGTGACAGGAGCCTTTACAAGATATGCCTCCCGGTTGATGCATTCCGAAGAAACGGAATCTGAGGAAAATGGAACGAAGATACGAACGGATTACGACAAGACTCTCTCGCGCAACTATATCCACGACTGGATTCTGAAATGTGACTTCGACTGGCATCCCCATGCCACGCATAAGATCACATTCGGTGCCGGTTACACCCACCATTCCTTCCTGCCGTCGAGAACAAGACGTGAATTGACCAACGGAGAGATTTCCGCAACAATGGAAGACCATGTGCCTTCTTATCATGCCAATGAATTCAATCTTTATGCCGGAGGCGACTGGAATCCGTTCCGACGACTCCGCCTCAATTATGGCCTTCATTATTCAATCTTCAGTATCGAGAGCAAAACCCATCATAATCTCTCTCCGAGAGCTTCATTCCGCTTCCAACCGGCCGACAACTGGGCCATTAAGGGTGGGTATTCCCATACGGTACAATATGTGCATCAGCTTCTGCAAAGCTCTATCTCCCTTCCAACCGACCAATGGGTGCCTGTGGTAGGCAATCAAAAGCCCCAGACTGCCGACAAGATATCTCTCGGAGCCTACTGGACTCTCAATAACAGATACACCTTCTCCATCGAGGGGTATTACAAATGGATGCACAATCTCCTCGAATATGCCGACGATTACTATCTCCTCCCTCCCGATCAAGATTGGGCAGATAAGCTCACCGCAGGCCGAGGCACGTCCAAAGGTGTGGATTTCAAGATAAGCAAGGATTATGGCAAAATCACAGGCCACATAGCCTACTCCCTCCTATGGGCCAACCGCATATATCCCGACAAAAATGGAGGGCGCCCCTTCCCCGCCCGCTTCGACAACAGGCATAAAATAAATGTGATGGTGAATTGGAAGATATCACCCAAATGGGAAATCGGAGCATCATGGACAGGTATGAGCGGAAACCGCATAACTCTCCCCACGCAGTTATGGCAGGATCCTATGATCGGCCCCTGGCATTATGACATGCCACTAAGGGTGGAAGAAAACAACTACCGGCTCCCTTTCTACCACCGGATGGATATCAATTTTCGACGCAATACCCGTCACGGTTATTGGGATTTCTCTCTCTATAATGCATATTGCAATCTTAACGCCATTGCAGTGGTGCGTGATTATTCCGATATTAGAAATGAAGAAACCGGAGATTATCCTCCGGTATTCAAAAAATTACGTTTAATTCCTATCATCCCCTCAGTATCTTACACATGGCTCTTCTGAAAAATCTTTTCTTATCACTGACCTCGATCTTTCTGATGACCGGTCTCTCTTCCTGCTATCAGGAATTCGAACCCGATATTCCTTCCGTCCCGGTTTTGTGCATGAATTCCGAGATTACGGCAGGCGAACCAATCATACTATTTCTCACACGCACATGGCGTTGGAGTGAAGAAAACCAATTTAGCATTGATGTTGACGTGACCGATGCCGAGGTAAAGCTTTTTGTGAATGGTGATCTCCGCGAAACACTCGATCCGGGCACCATCATAAATGAATATTATCCAAGTAATCCTTATCCTGAAATCCGCAAATGCTTCAAGGGCGATTATATCCCCCGTAGCGGTGATATGATTCGCATCGAGGCCTCCTCTCCTCAATATGGAGATGCCTGGGCTGAGGTGAGGGTCCCGGAGGAGGTGCCTATTGACAGGATTGAGATTCAGGATGCCTCGTGTGAGGCATGGGGAGATACAAGCACATTCCCTGTAGTGGAGGAGGAATGTAATTTCAATCTGCGATTCAGGATGCTGGTATATTTCACCGACCGCGACACTCCCGGGGATTATTATGACCTGGCCTTGAACGCTTCTCCATATTCCGATTATGATGGCGAAGCGGATGCCATCCTTTATAATGCCTGGCCCGATTTTTCAGGAGAGTCTTTGTTTTCGGAGCATGTCTCTGTGCTGGAGTCAGCTGTGGCGGAAACAAGCGGTTACACTATCTTTTCCGACCGCAGTATTAACGGAAAAACTTATCCCTTGAGGATAAAATTTACCGACTCTATGTTTATATATAAAAATCCTCTTGATCTCGACGGCCCCAAGGAATATGGATTGGTGGTGAGTCTTAGACATGTGGATGAGGCATATTATAAACATGTGATATCCCTATGGGAAACAAATGACGCTATTGTCGGATCCCTGAGCGGAGTGGGACTTGCCAATGCAGTGTATCCCTATAGCAACGTATCCACCGGAGCAGGGGTGGTGGCAGCTTATACCTCCTCCAAAATGACTCTCCCGATGGCGGATGTGGTGATGGCCGCACAAAAGAAAAATTGAAACAGCAATGAATATGAGCTCTAAGGAATTCGAACGCAATTATAGAAAGATGTATATGCCTCTATGTATGTTTGCCTTGCGTATCGTGGAGGATACCGATGTGGCTGACGATGTGGTACAAGTGTGTTTCATGAAAGTGTGGGATCTTATCCGCAAAGGACACGAGATCGCTTCCCTTAATCAATATATGTATCGCACTGTGCGTAATTATGCATTATCCCGACTCCGTACGGACTCGGTATTCTCCCCTCTTGAGGAGAATACCGATATGGTGTCGGAGGAGGAGATCGATACTGCCGAACGTGATGGGCGCCTATGGAAAGCCATCGACGAGATGCCTCCGAGACGACGGGAGATCTTTCTTATGAGCAAACGCGACGGTATGACCTATGCTGCCATCGCCGAAGAACTCGGCCTTTCGGTCAAGACTGTGGAAAATCAGATTTCAAAGGCACTCGCCTCTCTTCGAAACGATGCAAGACATATATCTTTTCTCATTTCTTTCCTCTAATTTAAAGCGACAGACACTCATTCTTTCATAATTTGGATTCCGATATGGCTCTGCTGTGAAAACCGCAGAGCCATATTATTTGTTAAAATATCATTATCATTATTAAAGAATTGATGCTATGAAAAAGACATTACTCACATTATCTGCTGCTTTGACAGTGGGCGCGACAGGATTTACAGCCTCCGCACAACGCGACAACCGTCTGGAAGATGACAACGTGGTCACTCCTATTGTGAATCAGGCAAATCCAAAGGATGTAAAGGATGCTTTGGTGAAAAATGCCCCTACCCTTCCTAACGACAACGGTCTCCCACGGTTTGCAATCGTTGGTAAAGACAGGGCTTTCTATCTCGGTATCGGTGCCCAGTTCTTGGGAGAGGCGATGTTTGACTTCGGCGACAATATGCCTTCTGCCCTCAATTTCACCCCTTCATCCATGACTCCCAAAACTCCCGGCAACGGAGGCGCCACTCGGTTCGCATGGCAGTCATCTTCATTCTATCTCAACTTTGTGGCGCTCCCTAACACCGATAATCACATAGGTATCTTCTTCAAGGCGAAGTTCACCGGCGCTAACAATGGAGTGAAGGTGTCGCATTTCTATGGTAAATATCGCGGCCTGACTATCGGTTACACACATTCTGCTTTCACCGATGGAAACGCGATGCCTATGACTATTGACAATGAAGGTCCTAACGGTTCTGTTTCCAAATCCCTATTCACAGCATATTGGGCTCAGGATTTCACAAAGAATTTTTCAGGAGCTATAGGTATTGATGCGCCTGATATCGACATTACCACGGGTGCCACCACATCCACCGTATCACAGAGAATACCTTCCATTCCCCTTTATCTCCAGTATGCCTGGAATGGTGGTGATTCCCATGTGCGTCTTTCAGGTATCTATCGTCCGATGCAATACCGCAATATCACCGATGTAAAGAATTCCACCTTATCAGGTGGTGGCGTCCAATTGTCAGGAACAACTCATATTGTCGGAGGTCTGTCCGCTCAATTTGATGCCACTTATGGTGCGGGAATAGGATCGTATCTCCAGGACGATGAAGGCTTGGGCCTGGATGCCGTGGCAACAAATGTTCCGGGAGAGATGAAGGCCGTGAAGAATCTCGGTCTCACCGCAGGTCTCAACTATTCATTCACTCCCAAGTTGTCGGGAAATATAAGCTACAGTCACCTCACCAACTGGCTACCCGATCAGGCCTCTGTCTCAAGAGACACATACCGGTATGGTGATTATGTGGCAGCCAACCTGCTCTATTCTTTCAATAAGTTTATATCTGCCGGCATAGAATATGATTACGGTCATGCCAAGAACTTCGCAGGTGAAGGACTTCATGCCAACCGTATTCAGGCACAGCTCGCTGTAACGTTCTAAACTCCGACAAATCACATATCATAAGAATGGGGGACACAACTTTATGTGTCCCCCATTCTTATGATATAACCTGAATTTCTTACAAACTCTCCTTCATCCTTTTGTAAAGATAATAATTTCCTTTAACGAGCGGTGTGCCTGAAGGCTTCTGCATTGAAGGGAAGTTGAGGTCGGTGGTCTCAAGCCATTTAGCAATCGCATCCCCCCACACCACTATTCCCTCCCGGGTAGGATGCGGATTGGTTTTGCTCTGACGTGCAAGGGTGAGTGGAAAACTATTGAAATATCTCCCCTTGCCTATTTCTTCTTCCAGCCACGGATTGAGCTTTGTATAGGTAGGCTTCGAGGGCCATGTGGGAGGGCCGATCCATACCAATTCACGGTCACCAACCGACTCCTTGATTTTGTCAATAAATGGTTTAAGCCTCGATGGGTTGGATTCTCCCAAATTATTCATACCCAGACAGACAAAAACCACATCAGGATCCTGAGTCTCAATAATCTTCTTCAAATTCGAATTATTTGCATACTTCTGGATTGTGGCACCATCCCATACTATTGTGCCTACTTCAAATCCATTCTTCTGGCCATACGCATTAAGTCGTTGACCAAGCCATCCGGCCATTGAATCGCCTATAAGCAGCCCTTTTTTTATTTCCCTATCGCTTTTCGACTGAGCCACACCAGTGCCCGACATCATCCCGAATGAAACTGCCAGAATCAGGAAGAAAAGACGTAAGGGTGAAAATGTTTTAAACATAAATATCTATAATTATTGGTTTTTATTTACCTATAATAAGAACCGGACTGACCATATTTGTTTTAGCCGGATTTCTCAGAAGTTGTTTAAACTTATTTTTTATTAACAATTGCGAGAGATTTTTGAGCTGATTTTGACTCTCGAAGAGGCAGCAACCTCTCGGTTGGTGCCGATGAGAGAGGCGAAAGCAGCCAAAAAGATCCGCAAGGGTTAATAAAAGAAGGTAAAAATAATTTCATATTAACATTCGTAAATAAGTTTAAACAACTTCTATATCTATTTGAAAAGGTAACTCCATAGGATTCGTGGAAAAACCGTGGGGTTTGGACCAATAAGACTTGAAATAATTGTATATTCAGAAAATAGCTTCTAAATTTGTAGCCGAAATCCATATAGAGGAGTTTTTAGTCCCCGTCTGAATATTGAAAGATTAATATTAACCCCAAACCTTTAAAAGAATATGAAAACTAAAAAGTTTTTTCACCATTTCATTTGTATATTAATAATAAGCTTGTTCCACGCTTCAGCTCAGAGCGCATCATCTCCTGCCCAAAATGCAAAGATTCCTGAATTCGTGAATTTCGCCAAGCCGGGATTTCTTGCTGTGAATTATATAGGAGAAAATGAGAAAAATGGAATCTGGGGGATAGATATATGGGGTGTGATGGATTATAATGGGAATCTTATATATGATGGAGAGTCACAGTGGATAAGTCCGATTTATGACTCTGCGGGTAACATCTCTTTTTCCAATTCCGATGGCTTTTCCATCTATGGAGAGAAAGGGAAAGGATATGGCGTGGTGAATAGGGATAATATGGTAGTGGTTAAGCCCGGCTTCACGGGGATGAAGATTTTTGAAAAATATTGCATCGCGGAGGATTCCGAAGGCGAGTTGTCAATTATCCATCTGCCATCTCTCTCAGTTGTGGAAAAATTCAAGCCCGACTTTAATATTTATGAGGTAAAGGGGTTTTCAGAAGGGAAGATTCTTGTGCTTAAGGATGATATCGGTTATTCTTTTTATGATATGAAAGGAGGGCTCGCAATTCCTTTCGAACTATTGAGTGGATATGAAGAAGCAGGAACATTCCATGAGGGAAGGGCTGTGGTGATGAAAGAATCGGGCGATGACATCCTGTGTGGCTATATCGACGAGACAGGAAAGGAGATAATCCCGGCACGTTATGTTTATGAAGAATCCTGGGGAGAGGAGTGCATGGGTTTCTCAAACGGCCGTGTCATAGTTTCAGATACCGACTTTAAGGCAGGAGTTATCGACCGCGATGGGAAGGTGATAGTGCCATTTATATATTCCTATATCCGTCCTTATGAAAATGGGAAAGCTGAGGCAACCATTGAAGATGACGATAATCCATCGGCAAGGATTGTGAAATGGTTTGATCTCGATGGAAAAGAAACGACTCCCCCGGCTCCTAATGACGACGATGATGTTTTGGAAATCACCAGGGATGATGAAAGCGGATTGGAGGGATATGCCGATAAAAATGGGAAAATAGTAATACGGCCTTCCTTTGACATCGCATTCCCTTTCAACCACGGCCATGCGCTTGTGCAGAAAGACGGAAAAGTGAGCCTCATCGACAAATCCGGGAAAGTAATTCTCAGGAATATAGCCAAGGACGTGTATATTGTGGGTTGAGATATTTGCTCTTTTCTGAGTAATTTATCTCGTGATAAGTTTCATTAAATGTTTTTAGGGCGTTGGAGTGAGAAAATTTTGTAAATTGCGAAATAATTGTTACATTTGCCGACAAATAGCGTTTACCAGATTTGTGTAATAATTTTTTTTACGAAAAACTGCATAATAGCTAAAATCAATTAACTGAAACATAGAAAATCAAAAAACAGCACAAAGGCAGCGATGCTCGGTGCGAAATCAGATCTAAGAAGATGGAAGAAGCTAAAAAACCGAAAAGACCTCGAATCGGAACTGCGGGGATGAATGTGGCATCAGAGAACGTTGAGAACGATGCTCGCTATGAAAAAGTGAATTACTCAAATGATTCCTCTCGCAACACTACAGAAGGTGGCGGCGAACAAAACCATTCAAATTATCAGCAAAGAAATTATGGCTATAACCGCAATCAGGGCGGATATAACCAGAATCGTCAAGGCGGCTATGGTCAGCAGGGTTATAACCGTCAGGGGGGCTATGGCAATAACCGCAATCAGGGCGGATATAACCAGAATCGTAACCAGGGCTATAACCAGAACCGCAATCAGGGCGGCTATAACCAGAACCGTAATCAGGGCTATAACCGTTATAATCAGAACTCAGGCGACAGCGCTTCGATAGAAGGATTCCCTCAGCAGGAGAGTGGATATAATCAGAACCGCACTCAGGGAGGATACCAGACCCGCAATCAGGGTGGTTACAACCAGAACCGCAACCAGGGCTACGGTAATAACCGCAATCAGGGATATGGCAATAACCGCAATCAAGGTGGTTACAACCAGAATCGCAACCAGGGTGGCTACAACCAGAACCGCAACCAGGGCTATGGCAATAACCGCAATCAAGGCGGCTATGGTAACAACCGTAATCAGGGCGGCTACGGCAACAGCCGTAATCAAGGTGGTTACAACCAGAATCGTAATCAGGGATTCAACCGCAATAACCGCAATCAGGGTGGTATGAAATTTACGCCGCGTCCCAAGCAGATTGATTATGTGCTTGAGGATATTGATCCCAACGAACAGATCCGCCTTAATAAATATATGGCAAATGCCGGCATCTGCTCACGTCGTGAGGCAGATGAATATATCACCGGCGGAAAGGTGAAAGTGAATGGTGTGGTTGTCACCGAACTTGGTACTAAGATTTCACGCGATGATGTGGTGGAATTTGATGAAAAGGTTGTGACTCCCGAGCGTAAATGCTACGTTCTCCTTAATAAGCCTAAGGATTGCGTCACAACAAGCGATGACCCCAACGGTCGCACCACCGTGCTTGATATAGTGAAGAATGCGTGTCAGGAAAGAATTTATCCAGTAGGTCGCCTTGACCGTAACACCACCGGTGTGCTTCTTCTAACCAATGATGGTGACCTTGCCTCCAAGCTCACTCATCCCAAATATGTGAAGAAAAAAATCTATCACGTATGGACTGACCGAGACATCGCCGAAGAAGATATGCAGCGTATCGCCGACGGAATAGAGCTCGAGGATGGCGAAATTCATGCAGATGCAATCAGCTATGTGTCGGATACCGACCGGAATCAGGCCGGAATCGAGATTCATAGCGGACGCAATCGTATCGTGCGTCGTATTTTCGAAAGTCTGGGTTATCGTGTCACAAAGCTTGACCGTGTATATTTTGCCGGACTAACCAAGAAAAATCTCCCGCGCGGTCGCTGGCGTTACCTCACCCAGGAAGAGGTGAACTATCTCCGCATGGGTTCATTTGAATAATAAATCGTAAATAATAGAGGGTGCCGGGAATAATTTCCCGGCATTTCCGGATAAATCATATAAAAGAAAGAATGAAAGATATACGTCGAGTGCGGATAGCCGATCTTCTTAAAGATCCCGCACCTTATATCGGTAAGGAAGTCGATGTAAAGGGTTGGGTGAGATCGCGTCGTGGAAATAAGTATGTTCAGTTTGTGGCTCTCAATGACGGCACAACCATCAAGAACCTCCAGATTGTGGTGGATCTTGCCAAATTCAACGACGAGATGCTGAAACCTATCACCACCGGGTCCAGCATCCATGTGCAAGGACTCCTTGTAGAATCGCAGGGTAAAGGACAGACCGTGGAGGTGCAGGCTGAGGAGATAGAGGTATATGGCACTGCCAATCCTGATGAGTATCCCTTGCAGAAAAAAGGACATTCACTGGAATTCTTGAGGGAGATAGCTCATCTGCGTCCCCGTACAAATACATTCGGAGCCGTGTTCCGTGTGCGTGCGGCTTTGGCTTATGCCATTCATAAATTCTTCACTGAAAAAGGATTCTATTATTTCCACACTCCGCTTATCACAGCTTCCGATTGCGAAGGAGCAGGAGCGATGTTCCAGGTCACCACTCTTCCGCTTGGGGATCTGCCCAAGACCGAGGATGGTGCTATAGACTATAATGCAGATTTCTTCGGAAAGCAAGCCGCTCTTACTGTTTCCGGCCAGCTGGAGGGAGAATTAGGAGCTACTTCATTAGGTGCGATATATACTTTCGGACCCACATTCCGTGCCGAGAATTCCAACACTCCGCGCCATTTGTCGGAGTTCTGGATGATAGAGCCGGAAGTGGCCTTCGCCGATATCCACGAGAATATGGATATCGCTGAGGAATTCATCAAATATTGTATCAATTATGCTCTTGAAAACTGCAAGGATGACATCGAATTCCTTCAGGAGCACTTCGACAAGGATCTTGTGTCTCGCTTGAAATTTGTTGTGGAAAACGATTTCGTGCGACTTCCCTATACCGAGGGTATCAGGATTCTCGAGGAGAGTGGTAAGAAATTTGAATTCCCCGTTTATTGGGGCGTGGATCTTGCCTCTGAGCATGAACGCTATCTCGTGGAAGAACATTTCAAATGTCCTGTGATCCTCACCGACTATCCCAAGGAAATCAAGGCTTTCTATATGAAGCTCAACGATGACGGAAAGACAGTGCGCGCGATGGATGTGCTTTTCCCGAAAATTGGTGAAATCATCGGTGGGTCTGAGCGTGAGGAAAGCTATGACAAGCTTTCAAAGAGAATTGCCGAGCAGGGTCTCGACGGCATGGACTGGTATCTGGATACACGTAAGTTCGGTACCGTTCCCCACAGTGGTTTCGGTCTGGGATTTGAGCGTCTTGTCCTTTTTGTGACAGGTATGCAGAACATCCGTGATGTGATTCCCTTCCCACGCTATCCGAAGAATTGTGAATATTGATCGTCGCCACAGACTATAGGAAATTGAAAACCGGTATATACAGATATATCCTGACCTTACTGGCAATCCTGCTTCTTGTCTCTCCCGGAATAAGAGGAGAAGAGAAGCGGGATTCCGTTGTTGTAAGTCTGATCACATGTTGGCCCGGAAGCGAGATTTACGAGCTTTGCGGACACGAAGCCTTGCGGGTGAGAGGTACTGTTAACGGGGAACCGGTCGATTCGGTATGGAATTACGGGGTGTTTGATTATAACGCCCCCGGATTCGTATATAGATTTGTGAAAGGGGAGACCGACTATATGTTGGCCGGCTATCCTTTCGCTTGGTTTCTGCCCGAATATCAGAATCAGCGACGCAGGGTGGTGGAACAAGACCTTAACCTATCGGCAGACCAAGCCATGAGGTTGGTGGAGATGTTGCAGAAGGAAGGGAAGCCAGAAAATCGCACCTATCGTTATAACTATGTAAGAGATAACTGCGCCACGCGCATAGTGGATCGTATTGATTCGGTGGCTGGATCGCCGGTGGTATATCCCGACAGCATTGGATATGGCACATTCCGTCGTGAGATGCGTGCCTATCATAAGAATTATCCATGGTATCAGTTTGGCATCGACCTTGCTTTAGGAGCCGGCATCGATATGCCGATCCGGGGACGAGAGGAGATGTTTGTGCCTGTCGAAATGTATAAGAAAGCGGAACACGCGCGGTTTGCCGACGGACGTCCGTTAATACGTGCCACGCGTGTGCTGAATGAAGGATCCGACGATGCTGTGCTTCCTCCCACCAATATTTGGTTATCTCCCTTGGCAGTAAGTTGGATATGGTTCGTTATAGTGGGGTTGGTCTCGCTTTGGATGTTCCTCCGGAATAAACTCGCCAGATGGATTTATGCCCTATGGTTCGGGATTTGCGGGTTGGCAGGATGCCTGATAGCTTTTCTGGTATTTGTCTCCGTGCATGAGGCCACGAGTCCAAATGTGCTCCTTCTGTGGCTCAATCCTTTGCAGCTTCTTATGAGCATCTCGATATGGAGCCGCAAGATCAAGGGAGTATCCTTCGCTGTGGCATATTATAATATTGTGGCGCTCACGTGCCTTCTGATAGTATGGGCTTTTCAGAAGCAGAGCGCTAATCCTGCTTTCTTCCCGCTTATGGGATCGACACTTCTGCTTGCAGTAACCTTCGCAGTGGTGGCTCCCAAATATTACGGGTCAAATAAAAGAGATGGTTTGACGTTTAATAAGAAAGCTCTCGATGCCTCCTTCAAAAGAGGAGGGTTGAGAAGAACAACCGGAACAGGAAAAAAGAGATCAAAATGAAAAAGTTGGTAACTACAGTGCTTTGCGGTCTTGTGACCCTGAACGTGCTGGCACAGACAGTGCCGGGACGTCCCAAGCTCGTTGTAGGTATTGTGGTTGACCAGATGCGTACCGACTACATCGAATATCTGAAGAGTTATTTCGGAGATCGGGGATTCAGGAGAATGATGAAGGACGGTGTGTACATGCGCGATGTCGATTTCAAAGTCAACGACCTTGACGCGGCAAGCGCAACAGCAATGCTCTACACCGGCGCTTATCCCTCACAGACCGGAGTGCCTGCCTCCTTGATCTATGACAATGAGTCAAAGAAGCTGACACCGGCCCTGGCGGATTCCAAGACCCTCGGCAATTTCACTAATGACTCCTATTCTCCGGAGAAGCTTCGTCTCTCCACAATTTCCGATGAATTGTCGGTGGATGGCGCAGGCCTGGCACAGATATATGCCTTTTCTCCTGATCCGCAGCAGTCGATGATAATGGCCGGCCATGCCGGTACCGGTGCCTTCTGGATCAATAATACCAACGGCAATTGGGCCACCACCACATGGTACAAGCCCATGCCTTCCCAGATAAGTTCAAAAAACTATTCCTCTTCCCTTGCATCGCGTATAGATACCATGCAATGGAAGCCGATGCTCCCCATCGACAAGATGCCCGGTTTGCCGAGGCAAAAGACACTTGCTCCTTTCCGCCATACTTTTCCTAAGACCGACAAGAACGTCTATATACGTTTCTCCGAGTCCCCAATGGCCAACAGGGAAGTGACCGATATGGCTATCGAATGTCTGAAGGGTCTCAATATGGGAAACACGGGATCCACTATCGACATGCTCAATTTAGGCTATACCGTGGCTCCTTATAAATATGTCAAGGATGGTGACAGCCGTCCTGAAGTCACTGACGCATATCTGCGTCTCGATAAGGAGTTGGGGAGACTTTTCGATGCTATTGACCGTTATGTCGGCGCCGGAAACGCAATGGTCTGGGTGAGCTCGACCGGTTATTATGACGATGCCGTGATCGATGAAAAGAAATACCGGATTCCTACCGGTGAATTTTCCATCAAGAGAGCAAAGTCTCTTCTTAATTCATATTTGTCTGCACGGCATGGCAATGCAGGTTATGTGGATACCTTCAAGGATGGACATCTATACTTCGACCACAAGGCAATCGAACAACGTAATCTTGATATAAATGAGGTCGTGGCCGACGCACGTTCATTTCTTGTGAAGATGAGCGGGGTGGCGGATGCCTTGACCCTCAACGATATATTATCGCCTTCCACTCCGGAGGAGGAGCGGATGCGGCTGTCAATCGATCCCAAGACAGGAGGAGATATTTTCGTGACATTCAATCCGGGATGGACTGTGGTAGATGATCTTTCCTATCCTGAAGTGGTAAAGGCTACCAGAGAGACTCCTGTGCTTACACCGGCTTTCATCATCGCCCCCGGAATTGTAGCCGAGACCATATCCCATCCGGTAGATGCTACGGCGCTTGCGCCCACTGTGTCGGGAATCCTCAGAATCCGGAGTCCTAACGGATCCACTACCAAACCCTTGCTACTTAACTATACGGAGACCCATCATAAATGATGGCACCAATATTGTGAGCAATAAGTCTCCATAAAAATCAATCCGGAAAAAATTACATACAATGATATCCAAACTATTCAAGAAAATTTTCGGTGATCAGTCGGAACGTGCCGTGAAGCCGCTTTGGGATCGCCTCCATAATGAAATCAACCCGATATCCGAGCAAATCAAGGATATCAGCAATGATGATCTGCGTGGTCGGATCGACACCATCCGCACCAATATTCGCGGAAAAGCGCAGGAATATAAAGATCAGATGGCCGAGATCCGCAAAGAGATCGAAACACTTGATTATGATAAGCGCGAGCCATACTGGAAGAGAATCGACGATCTGAAAGAAGAGATGTTCGATGAGTATGCACGCAATCTCGATGCTGCGCTTCCTGAGGTGTTTGCAGTGATAAAGGAAACAGCTCGCCGTTTCAAGGACAATGATACCATAGAGGTTACTGCCACTGATGCCGACCGTGAGCTCGCCGCTGCAGGCAAGGATTTTGTGACCATCGACGGTGACAAGGCCATATACAAGACTGAATGGGTTGCCGGTGGCAACCTCATGAAGTGGGATATGTGCCATTATGATGTCCAGCTGATCGGTGGTATGGTGCTCCATGGTATCATGAATAAAGGAAAAGTGACCAACAGTATCGCTGAGATGGCAACCGGTGAAGGTAAGACTCTGGTGGCCACTCTCCCTGTATTCCTCAATGCACTCACCGGGGAAGGTGTGCATGTGGTGACCGTGAACGATTACCTTGCAAAACGAGATTCCGAATGGATGGGGCCGCTTTATCAGTTCCACGGATTGACAGTAGATTGTATCGACAAGACCGAACCCAATTCTCCGGAGCGTAGAAAGGCTTATAGAAGTGATATCACGTTCGGTACCAACAATGAGTTTGGTTTCGATTATCTACGTGATAACATGGCTACCCAGACCGAGGACCTGGTGCAGCGCGATGATCATTACTATGCTATTGTGGATGAGGTGGATTCAGTGCTTATCGACGATGCGCGAACCCCGTTGATCATTTCAGGTCCGGTGCCCAAGGGTGACGACCAGATGTTCAATGAGTTCAAACCCAATGTGGAGAAGCTTGTCAATGCCCAGCGTAAGCTTGCCCAAAGTCTCCTTCTTGAAGCAAAAGATAAGATTGGCAAAGGTGATTATGAAGAGGGCGGATTAGCGCTATTCCGTGTATATAAGGCTCTTCCGAAGCATAATCCACTTATCCGCTATCTCAGCGAGGATGGTATCAAGCAGCTCATGCTTAAGGTGGAGGCCAAGTATATGCAGGACAATAACCGCGAGATGCCTAAGGCTGTGGAGCCACTCTTCTTCGTAATCGATGAGAAGAACCATTCCATTGAACTGACAGATAAAGGAATCGAGGTATTGACAGGCTATAATCAGGATCCCGATTTCTTTATTCTCCCCGATATCGCGTCCCAGCTTTCAGCTGTAGAGAACGAAGATCTCACCTCAGAAGAGAAGCAGGAGAAGAAGGACAAGCTTTTGCAGGACTATGCTGTTAAGGCAGAGCGCGTCCATACAGTGAACCAGCTTCTTAAGGCTTACACTCTTTTCGACAAAGATATCGAATATGTGATCGATGACAATAAAATCAAGATTGTCGATGAGCAGACAGGCCGTATAATGGAAGGCCGTCGTTATTCAGATGGACTCCATCAGGCAATCGAAGCAAAGGAAGGGGTGAAGGTTGAGGCAGCTACCCAGACCTATGCCACAATCACTCTCCAGAACTATTTCCGTATGTATCGTAAGTTGGCCGGTATGACCGGTACGGCGATGACAGAAGCAGGAGAGTTCTATGATATCTATAAACTCGATGTGATCGAGATCCCTACCAACCGCCCCGTGATCCGTGACGATATGAACGACCGTGTATATCGCACCAAGAAAGAGAAATATGCGGCAGTGATCCAGGAGGTTGAGGATATGGTGAATGCAGGTCGCCCCGTGCTTGTCGGCACCACATCGGTAGAGATTTCAGAGCTCCTTTCCAAGATGCTGAAGCTTCGTAAGATCGACCATCAGGTGCTCAATGCCAAGCTTCATCAGAAAGAAGCAGATATTGTGGCACAGGCCGGTAAGAAAGGCACCGTGACTATCGCCACCAATATGGCCGGTCGTGGTACTGATATCAAGCTCCCTCAAGAAGTGAAGGATGCCGGTGGTCTTGCCATTATCGGTACAGAGCGTCATGAGTCGCGCCGTGTGGACCGTCAGCTTCGTGGTCGTGCCGGTCGTCAG
The DNA here is from genome assembly GCA_947177405.1 of uncultured Porphyromonadaceae bacterium. Lineage (GTDB taxonomy): Bacteria > Bacteroidota > Bacteroidia > Bacteroidales > Muribaculaceae > Lepagella. The sequence continues at coordinate 33,201 of CAMWUJ010000011.1, forward strand.
GGAGACCCGGGAAGTTCGGTATTCTTCGTGTCATTTGAAGATACCGTGATGCGTCTCTTTGCCAACGACCGTGTAGTCAAGATGCTCGACCGTATGGGCTTCAAGGAAGGAGAAATGCTTGAGAACAGTATGGTGACCAAGTCTATCGAGAATGCCCAGAAACGCGTGGAGGAAAATAACTTCGGAATCCGTAAGCGTCTTGTGGAATATGATGACATCATGAATGCCCAGCGAAAGGGTGTCTATGGACGTCGTCAGAATGCGTTGAAAGGTGAGAGAATGGGTGCTGATATAGCCAATATGGTATATGAGGTATGTTCGACGCTTGCCAATGGAGTATATGAGGGCTATCATGACTTCAATAATGAAGTGAATCGTGTTTTAGCTCTTGAACTTCCATTCACTGAGGAGGAGTATCCAAAGCTTGATGCAGCTCAGATAACTGATCGTCTCACCGAAGCTGCCATGAACCGCCTTGCCCGTCGTAAAGAGAAGATGGCAGAAGGTCTTGCTCCCTATGTGAAAGAATTTGTGGAGGAGAGAAATGCTGCCGGTCCTATCGGAGTGCCTATGACCGATGGTCGCAGGATGTTCAATATCCGTGCTGATATCAAAGAGTGCTACGAAAATAATTGCAGACCTATCACCAAAGCTTGGGAGAAAGCCGTGCTTCTTTCCTCGATAGACAGCTCTTGGCAGGAACAGCTCCGCGAAATGGATGAACTGCGTAAGTCGGTTCAGAATGCTTCATACGAGCAGAAAGATCCTCTGGTGATCTATAAGATCGAGGCTTTTGAACTTTGGAAGAAGATGGTTCAGGAGATGAATACCAAGTCGGTATCCACACTTATGCGTGGCAAGCTTGCTATTCCTGATTATGAGGAGAACAAGCGTATGGAAGCCGAGAGGAAGCGCCAGGAAGAAGAGAAGGCCCAGGCCAAACGTGAGGCTTTTGAGAAAGCACAGGCACAGGCAGCTGCCCGCAGGAGCTCTCAGCCGCAGGGACAGATACAGTCGGGCTATAGCACTGCCGGCACTCATAATCCTTACGCCAATTATTCCACCACCCGTGATACATATCCCGGCGAATCTGCACAACGTCAGGCAGCGAAGAATGTGAATCGTCCCCAGGGTCCGAAACAGCCGATCAAAGCCGAACCAAAAGTAGGACGTAACGATCCTTGTCCTTGCGGATCCGGCAAGAAATACAAGAACTGTCACGGTAAGAACGCCTGAAAGGCCTGCTAAGGTTCTTATGCAAAAAATCCCTCCCAAAGCATTGTGAAGCTTTTGGGAGGGATTTTTTGCATAAGAACCTTAGCGTTTAGTTAAAGAATATTTATTCTTTGAACTTGATTATATATATGCGTGTTTTATTATTGAAAGAGATAAATCACTAATATATAATAATATAAATTTATGGAAACAATAGTAAATACGAGAATCCCCGAATTTAAGGTTAATGCATTTCATGATGGAAAATTTGAGACTGTGACAGATAAAGATGTGCTGGGCAAATGGTCGGTGTTCTTCTTCTATCCTGCTGACTTCACATTCGTATGTCCAACCGAGCTCGTGGATCTTGCAGAGAAGTATGATAAATTGAAATCAATGGGTGTTGAAGTCTATTCTGTGAGCTGCGACACGCAATTTGTTCATAAGGCATGGCACGACGCTTCCGATAGCATAAAGAAAATCAAATATCCCATGCTTGCTGATCCTAAGGGTGTGCTTGCCCGAGCTTTCGGCGTGATGGATGAGGAGGAAGGAATGGCATATAGAGGCACATTCGTGGCAGACCCCGAAGGAAAAATCAAGCTTGTTGAAATTCAGGATAACAGTATAGGTCGTAACGCTGATGAGCTTCTCCGCAAAGTGGAGGCCGCTCAATTTGTTGCAGCCCATCCCGGTGAAGTATGTCCTGCAAAATGGAAGGAAGGCGCTGCTACCTTGAAACCTTCAATCGACCTTGTAGGTAAGATCTAAAACATAATAAAAAATGTGAAACTATACAGGGTCGTGAGTTTATTTACTTGCGACCCTGCTTATTATCAAAACTATGGCAAAACTCGATAAAGATATTTTAGACCAATTGAAAAGTATATTCTCCAATCTCAACACTGCTATTCTCCTTCTTGTGCAGGGGAGTCCCGAAGATGCGGGGAGGAAAGAGATGGAGGAATTCGTCACTGACTTTGCCTCCTCCTCACCCTCATTCAGTGTGAAGGTCGAAGATTTCCCGACAGAAGAATCAGCTCCCGTGCTCTCAATCTGGAAAGATGGAATTCCCACAGGAGTACAGTTTGTGGGAATACCCGGAGGTCATGAATTCTCGTCACTTATCCTTGCCGTTCTAAACGCCGCAGGACAAGGGAAAAATCTGCCAGACGAGAGCATGCAAAAGAGAATCACGTCTATCACGGGCCCCGTGGAGATTCTGAGCTTCGTCTCGTTGACATGTTCAATATGTCCGGATGTGGTGCAGGCTTTGAATGTGATAGCGTTGTTAAATCCCGCCATATCAAACAAAGTGATTGATGGAGGTGTGGCTCCTCAGATGGTGAAAGACTATAATATTAACGGGGTGCCGACAATATATGCCAACGGAGATCTTCTTAATGTGGGTCAGGCCACTTTAGGTGAACTTGTAGGCAAGCTTGAAGAAAAATTCGGTAGCTCCAACGATAACGGAATAGCTGACAATGTGCCCTTGGGATTCGATGTGGTAGTTGCCGGAGGAGGACCTGCAGGAGTGGCATCCGCTATATACCTTGCCAGAAAAGGGATGAAGGTGGCAGTCGTTGCCGGAAGGATAGGAGGCCAGGTAAAAGATACTTCAGAAATAGAGAATCTTATATCGGTGCCTGTCACAACCGGAGATGCGCTTGCAGCGGATTTAAGAAAGCATCTTGATGCTTACGAGATAGGAATATTCGACAATCGTCGAATTGTCTCGGCCGATCTGAAAGGGGAGTTGAAGAAACTTGTGGCCGATAGTGGCGAGACCTTTGAAGCTCCCCAGGTGGTTATTGCCACCGGGGCGGCTTGGCGTAAACTTAATATCCCTGGGGAGGCAGATTATCTTGGAAAGGGAGTGGCCTTCTGCACACATTGTGACGGACCATTTTATCGCGGAAAGCGAGTCGCTGTTGTGGGAGGCGGAAATTCGGGTATAGAAGCCGCCATTGACCTTGCAGGAATATGCACGCATGTGGATGTGTTTGAATTCATGGATACTCTTAAGGCAGACGAGGTATTGCAGAAAAAGCTAAAGGAATTCAAGAATGTAGATATCCATCTCTCCACAGCCCTTACAGAAGTGAAGGGTGATGGTCGCAATGTGAATGGTGTGGTAGCTAAAGACAGAACCACCGGAGAGACTAAAGAATATCCCGTATCCGGAGTATTCGTGCAGATAGGACTCACTCCCAATTCACAAGTGTTTGAGGGAGAAGTAGCCATGAATTCTCACAAGGAGATTGAAATCGATGGTAAATGTCACACTTCAGTCAAAGGAGTATATGCAGCCGGAGATGTCACGGATGTGCCTTATAAGCAGATAGTGATTGCTATGGGAGAAGGCGCTAAAGCGGCTCTCACTGCTGTGGAAGACAGGATGCGGAAAGTATAAACAATATACAGAAACCGGTAAAGGCCGTTCCTTTTGGGGAGCGGCCTTTGAATTTGATTCGAAATATCTAATTCTCGATATAATAAATTTTTTACATGAGCATAGGCGTGATTCTTTTTATAGCTTCTATGAAGCGGTCAGCCTCATCGAAAGTGTTGTAAACGGCAAATGATGCGCGCACCGTGCCCGGCACTCCGAGAAGTTCCATCAGAGGCTGGGCGCAATGATGACCGGTACGCACTGCCACTCCCATCTTGTCAAGAAGGAAACCGACATCATAATTATGAGCCTCTCCGATATTGAACGATATCACAGCTGCTTTCCGTGGAGCCGTACCATATATTTTTATACCGGGTATCTCAAGAAGTCGCCGGGTGGTATAGTCGAGGAGTTCCTTCTCATGTCGTTCTATTTCTTCAATACCTACCTCTTCAATAAAGTCGAAGGCTTTATCAAAAGCCGCGATATCAATGAAATCAGGGGTACCTGCCTCGAATTTGAAAGGCAGGTCGGCAAAAGTGGTACCTGAGAAAGATACATGCTTTATCATCTCTCCTCCTCCCTGATAAGGAGGCATTGATTCAAGAAGATCTTTACGTCCATAGAGGATACCTACCCCTGCCGGTCCATACATCTTATGCGATGAGAAAGCATAGAAATCACATCCTATCTCCTGAACATCGGGATGAAGATGAGGTGTGGCTTGTGCACCATCGACAAGCACAGGCACTCCATGAGAGTGGGCAATCTCAGTCATTTCCTTCACCGGATTCACCGTGCCAAGCACATTGCTTATATGTGTGAAGGAAGCCATTACCGTGCGATCATTGAACAGCGAACGATATTGGTCAAGATCAAGCTCTCCGCGATCGTTTATATCAATCACCCTAATTCGGATATCTTTATGGCGTTGGAGAAGTTGCCAGGGCACAATATTGGCATGATGCTCCATTACAGAGAGTATTATCTCATCTCCATCCTTGAATCTGTCACCGAATGATGAGGCCACGAGGTTGATGGATTCGGTGGTGCCCCGAGTGAAGATTATCTCTTCAAAACTCGAAGCGTTAAGCCATCCTTGCACACGGCGGCGTGTATGTTCCTGCCGGTCGGTGGCTTCCTGAGAGAGGGTATGCACCCCACGGTGAACATTCGCTTTGTTATGCTCATACATGAAGCGAATATCATTCACCACTTCCGCCGGTGTTTGTGAAGTGGCCGTATTGTCAAGATATATAAGATCTTTCCCTCCCACTTTTCGCGACAGGATAGGAAACTTCTCTCTTATTTTGTCAATATCAAAATTCATAGTCTTATTCTTTCATACCGCAGCCGGCGCATGAGGCGCATGCCGAGGAGGCTCCGGCAAAACGACGCTCCACGAGATTGTGAAGGCGGTCGCGCAGGCCTTCGATTCTCACACCGTCGATTATATCCGACATGAAAGCTTGTTTTAGAAGCAGACGGGCAGTGGCCTCGTCAAGACCTCGGGTGCGCATATAGAACATCTCCATCGGGTCGAGCTGACCGATGGCCGATCCATGGGAGCATTTCACATCATCATTATAAATCTCCAGCTCCGGCTTACTCTCCATTCTTGCCGTGTCGCTCCCTACCAGGTTGCGATTTGACTGATAAGCTTCGGTCTTTATAGCTCCCTCAGCCACGTATATACGTCCTGTGAAGGAGGCGCGGGCAGAATCATCTACCGAGAATTTGAAAAGTTCGTCCGACTTGCAGCGCGGCACATGATGGGAGATATGGGAATATGTGGATACCGAACGACTCTCATCTTCAATTCCCATGCCGAGGAGACGGAGATCGGCCTCTTCGCCATTCAGGTTGCAGAAGTATTCATTGCGCGTCACTCCGTTATATAGAGTCATTCCATCGATAACTACCCGACTATATTTCTCCTGATCAAGATAAAGCGAGGAAATTCGATGTGTTTTGGCGGTAGATTCCTCAAGGTTATAGAGGTCGAATTCACCATTCTCTTTTACGAAAATCTCAATAGTTTCCAGAGAGAGGAAGTCTATATCCGGATTCTGGGTATGGTCGCATACAAGAAGTTTAGCTTCTGCATTCTCTTCAATAATTATAAGCATCCTTCTCACTGCCATGAGAGGCATACCGTTCTGGAGAATATTCACAAGCTGCAGTGGCTTCTCCACTTTCACACCTTTCCTTACCCTGAGATAGAAACCGTCTTGCACAAGGAGAGTATCGAGCGCCACGAAAGGGTTGTCAAGAGAAGCCGCATTGCCGTAATACTGATTGAAAAGATCCGGATTTTCATCAGCCAGCTGGCGAATGCTTCCAGCTTCCACCCCCTCCGGAAGACGTGACAAAGATTCAGAACTGCAAGAGAATGTATCGTTGATAACCATGAAAGGCGCTGAGGAAAGACGGGGTACATCGCAATGGAAAGAAGCTGCCGGATTCACATCAATATCAAGTTTTGCGATATTGAGTCCGTAGTCGGGAGCAAGCAATCCCTCTGGATCGCAATTCTCGTAGTTTTCTGATCCGGCTTTGGGAAGGGTCATTTCCGACAGCTTTTGAAAAGCCTCACAACGTCTTGAATTAATAGCCTCGGCGCTATGTGCATCCAGGATGTCGTGATGTTCGGAGTAAAGATCAAGATATTGTTTCAATGCACTCATATCAGTCCTCCTTGTCAATCTGTTGTTTAATCCAGTCGTAACCTCGTTCCTCAAGTTCGAGAGCAAGTTCCGGACCTCCGGTCATTACAATTTTCCCTTTATAGAGAATGTGCACGAAGTCGGGCTTAATATAGTCGAGAAGGCGCTGATAGTGGGTGATTACAATAGTTGCGTTTTTTTCAGTCTTAAGTTTGTTAACGCCTTCTGCCACAATGCGGAGGGCATCAATGTCGAGACCGGAGTCTGTCTCATCAAGAATAGAGAGTTTCGGCTCTAATACGGCCATCTGGAAGATTTCGTTGCGTTTCTTCTCTCCACCGGAGAAACCTTCGTTCACCGAACGAGAAGCGAGCTTATTGTCGAGTTCTACCACAGCGCGTTTCTCCCTCATCATTTTGAGGAAATCAGTCGCGCTCATAGGTGGCTGGTTGAAATAGGCGCGTTTGGCATTGACAGCGGCACGCATGAAGTTGACCATCGATACTCCGGGAATTTCCACCGGATATTGGAATCCAAGGAATACTCCCTCGTGGCTTCTGACCTCAGGAGGCATTGCCAGAAGGTCTTTGCCATAGAATTCCACTGATCCTCCGGTTGGGGTGTAAGCCGGATTTCCGGCAAGAACCATTGAAAGAGTTGATTTCCCGGACCCGTTTGGACCCATAATGGCGTGTACCTCTCCGGGTTTCACTTCAAGATTAATACCTTTGAGAATTTCCTTGCCATTTATTTCAGCGTGTAAGTCTTTGACTTTTAACATATCTACATTTATATTTGTGATTTTCCGTGATCATTTGTAACGGAAAAGCGTCTTACATTCGGGTTTCTATACGTCAGAGCGTAACGCATCTATGCAAAATTACTCATAATTTCGCATAGTTTAAACAAATAAAGGAATTAAAAAGTCGAAACCTTATGAAATAGTTTTTGCTTTTTCGAGTTGCACCTTATGGGCCAGTTCGTCCACACTCTCGCTTCCAAGAAGAAAGGGAGAGATCAGCATCACCTCATGCACGATATCGCCGTCATCGTGCATGGCGTATTTTAACAGCCGGGAGTCCGGGAAAACGGCAAGAAAAAGATTATAGGCGATAGATATATATAATGCTCCACGAAACGCACCGAATAGGGCTCCGCTGATATTGTCAAGGAGCCCGGTATCAATTTTCTTGAAAAGATATTTCAGCACGTATGTGCTGAAAAAGAAGATGGTAAAGGCTATTATGAATATTAGTGAGCAGGATATATTGCTGATGATAAACTCCCCTTCTACCGAAGAAGCTTCGTAGGGGAGTGTGGTTCGCACATATTCTTCCACCGGAAATCGGAAAATATACGAGCATAATACCCCGAAAGCTATTCCAAAAGCAGACGGGGTCATTGAGGATAGGCGGTCGCGAAAACCTTTTATGGTGGAAAAGGCAAGTACCAATATCACTATTATGTGAAATGCGAAATCAGCCATTCCGGTAAGAAAAAATTAATGAATATTTATTTCATCTCGATATGTCGCTGAGAAGCACTACGGCCATGGCTGATATTCCCTCTTCCCGTCCTGTAAAACCCAGACGCTCGGTAGTGGTCGCTTTCACTGAGATGTTATCTACAGGGGTGTTGATAACTTCTGCAAGTGTCTGACGCATAGTGTCGATATGGGGTCTTAGCTTAGGTCGCTCAGCGCATATTGTGATATCTGCATTGCCAAGATCATACCCTTTCTCGCGCATAAGACTGCATACATTGGAAAGAAGAATCTTGCTGTCGATACCTTTATATCTTGGATCAGAGTCAGGAAAATGTTTCCCTATATCACCCAAAGCAAGGGCTCCTAAGATGGCATCGCATAAGGCATGGATTGCCACATCAGCATCGCTATGGCCCAGAAGTCCCAACTCATGATCAAGTTTCACCCCGCAGAGCCAAAGCTCACGCTCGGAAACAAGCCTATGGACATCATATCCTTGCCCTATACGTATCATCTTTCTTACTTCTAATTGTGAATTTTAAATCAGACATCAACGTCTTCTCTTTCCAAGAAGATCTCTCAGACCATCCATGTCAAATGTCAGAGTGAAACGCAACGTCTGGTCGAGCGGAGAGCTCTGCGCTGTGGCAAGCATATAAGAAGCGTCGAGTTGCACAACGTTCAGAGAGAAACCCGCACCAAATGTGAAGTATGAACGGGCTCCCTTGTTGGGGTGCTCATAGTTATAGCCGAGACGCGCGAAAAACTGCTGGTTATAGGCATATTCCGCTCCGACCGACACATTGATCTCCTGAAGCTCCTCCTTGAATCCACCGGGAGCATCCGAGAAACTCTTGAAGATTCCCGAGATAGGAGACATGGATTCCCATTTGTCGAGCGCATCCTGATATTCCTGTTGCCCTTCAGCCGTCTCCATATCATAGTCTTTGGGACGTGGTTTGGTTGGCACTAAGAGCTTATTCAGGTCAAGACCGAAAGCGAGTGTGTTATAGTCGGCAAGAGGGAACATGAAATTGGCACCTAATCGGAAATTGGTTGGAAGGAACGCATTGTTCGCTCCATGGTCATAGCTGACTTTCGTACCGATATTGGATATATCGAAACCCCATGAAAACTGACATTCATTACGTCCCACCATAGGATAAGTGACATAATATCCGGAAAGGTCAACCGAGAAAGCGGAAGCCGCCGTATTACTTTCTCCTGTATAGGTGTTATTATAAGAGAGATCAGAGAGTATATATCTCAGAACTACACCCATAGAGAATTTCTCAGAAAGCTTACGGGAGTAACCTACATCGAAGGCAAATTCGTAAGGGTTGATAGTCATGGCTGCCGTGCCTCCGTCATAATCTCCACCGGCTGTCACCTCACCAAGAGAAAAATATCTTAGTGATGCGCTCAAGGCTTGATTGTCCCCGCTACCAAGCTTCCAGTAGCCGGCAAGATTGGCAAGAAAGATATCATTGACAATCTTACGAAGCCAAGGGGTATAAGATAGTGAAAGACCACCCGTGGAATATCCGAATGCATATTTGGATGGATTCCAGAACTGGCTGTTCATATCAGGATCGGTGGCGGCTCCAAGATTACCCATCGAGCTTCCTCGCGCATCTGGAGCGATGGAGAGAGTTGTCACACCTGTATTGACCGGGTTGAACTCATTGTCCTTGATTTCATTGTCGGCGTTTGCCCGCAAGGTGCAGATGAGTAGAAATAAGAGAGAGAGAAATATTATTCGGTTGCGTTTCATCATAATAAGAAGCGGAGGAATTGATGATTGGATTTTCAGATTGTCCGCATATATTCTTAACTTAAAAAGAGCCTAATTATTGCGTTGCAACAATCAGGCTCTTTTATATGACTCAAATTATGAGATGCTATCTGATTACGAAGCTCACCCAATCCGAACATAATGGTATTCCTCCATTTCCAAAACCTTCCAATTTGGCTTTAAAAAGTCCCGAATTTTTACCGGCACCTTTCAGATCGGAAATATTAAGAGTAAACTCCCTATCATTCATGGGGATGGAAGCCACTGTTGTGCCTGTTGGATCTGTAATAGTCAGTAAAGGAGAGGATAGGGGGTGATCACAACTTTGGGTGAAAACGATTTCTTCTTCTGCCACTTTCCTGTCAGTGTGTAAAAAAATTGCAGCTCTTCTATGGGCAACCGTAATCATTTCTTCTCTCACATTGCTATTTCCTGCTATATCGGCTGCTTCTATTTTCACCGTATATTTCCCATCCTTGAAGTTACTCATTGGTACAATTAAATCCAAAGTCTTACCACTTTCGCTTGCTGCCCCGTCACGGGAAAGGATTGGAATTAAAACATTTCCAACGTATGCCCTTACTCCTTGTTTTGAGATGGCATGGTCGTCGGATAGATGAATCATTAAGTCGCTGGTTGCGGCATCCGTCTGGCAGGAGATGGAAGGAGGTGTGGTGTCTTCTTCTGACAGATCAGCTATATTCGCATTAAATATCGAGTAGCCTGCTGCTCCCAGATCGCGGTCGAAATCGTATGCACTCACATATACCTGAAGATCTTTACCATTGTATATGGATACCTCCTTGGGCAGAATGGCATCCAGTTCAAATTCCCCATTCTCGACAGTGGTCTGAAACTCTATAATTCTGCCGGTAGGTGCTTTCATATCCAGGGTAACTCCGCAGTTAGTGAGGAAATCGCCGGAGACGATTTTAGACTCCGGAGTCATAATTTTGACAACGATTTTACCATTGAATCCCTCATCTTTAGCAAGAGCATTGGTCTCTACCGGCGAATTCTCCTGAAGATGAATGGAATCACGACCCAATATGGTTCCCGAGATATGGAAAGGAGTCGCAGGGGCCACAGAGTGCGGCAAATCTACGGATATCCGTCTCAATGGCACTGGCACGCTGAGAGCCGGATCTCCTATGAGGATATAGGTAAGGGAATTAAGATAGTTTGATTGGCTTTTAGCCTGGGCATAAACCTCCCCTAAAGTGGGCGATGACTGTCGATAATATTTACGCAGATTTCCTCCTTCCATGATGTTGTCCGATAAATCAGTAAAGAAAGAGGTATTGAGGAGCTTGGCCAGCTCGAAATTCTGACCGGACCATACGGTTCGCGTGGCGATTACCGATCCCAACATCCCGTTTCTTGTGGAGGTTACGATCTGTTCTCCAAATCCTTTTCTTGCAAAATCCGTTTCCGACATGTCGCATGCGAATATAAGCATGAATCCGGTCTTATCGTTTTTAAGCCTGCCGATATCTCCTGACTTAAAAATATCGTAAGCAGCATCCAGACCTATCATGTTTCCATGTCCTGTAAAAGTAGATATAAGTTTCCCGTATTCCAGTTCGGTCGTTATGGCATCTTTTGATCCTTTTTCTCCATAAGCATCGAAAGGAAGCTGCACATTTACCATTTTCTGCGGTGCAAGACGATCCAATTCCTCAGATAGTTGTATTGCTTGTCCATCGTGTGTATGACTGTCGCCGGCACCACCCATTGACATCATTTCATTGATATATAAAGCTTTATCGGTATCATTCAGATACTTTTCCACTTTCTGAAGGTAACGGTCGGCATCCTGAGTGTTATGGAAAGGCAATATGCCAATTCCCACTTCCACCTTATTATTCTGGAGAGAGTTATAGGTATAATCATCGAGCATGCCGTAATAGTCCATCACATTGGAGGCATCTGTAGTCATAGAGACACGATTGTCTTGAAAAGCTATAAGGAAGTCCTTGCTGCCAGGATTGTCGGCTGTCCTGCGGAAATCTCCGAAAAATTTACCTACAAGTAGCATATTTTTCAATCTTCCCGGATTAGAATCATAGGCCATCTTTGCCAAGGCCCTGTAAGCCATGGGATCCGGCATACCACCGGAAAATTCATTATAGACCTCTTCCGAATTTGCCACGATCACTTTCATTCCGTTGTGGATGCGATGTAGATCGGCAAGCTGATTGGAGAAATCCATATATCGAGGGGTAGTGATGATAATGAAATCAGCCCCTTCCGCGGCCAGGGAGTGAATATCTGAATTATCAACCTCTTCATATCCTGATATTGACAATTGGGGACGCGAGAGATCGGCAAAGATAAAGTCACGGTATTCACCCTCAGTCTTAAAATAATAATTGATAAGATTGTTTTCCCGCCTGGAGTATAGGGCAGAGACGGATTCCGGATCCGTTACATCAAAAACCACAACGGAATCGTTATCTTTTCCTTGTATCATCCCCGGGCGTGTGCCGGATATGGGGATGGAAAGTCGTTCCTGAGAAGATTCTGTGAGTGTGAAATCAGGAATCTGTTTGCTATATGAAAGAATCCAGTAATCGAGATTGATGAAATTACCATCTCCATTGGAAACCTGCATAAAAACTGTCGCATCCTTCCCCGGAACAGATAATGAAGAAATGGGATTGGTCATCGGAATGAATTCGGGGTTCTCCTTTGTTCCGGATGCAGGAGAGGGATGACGAACGGTAAATGTCTTGTTACCCGAGATTGCTTCTTCCACTCCATATTTGAGTGTTCCTTTTGATTTGTCAGCAGCGTAAACCTTACATTCCAATCTCACCTTCCCGCTATTATTGAGCAGAGGAAGATGATGGTGCCATTTCAGGCCCATTGCATTTTCAAGGAGGCTTTCTCCCCAGAAAAGCTGGCCTGTGCCCGTGGTGTTCTGGTGAAGGTCTTTTTCATAATATACAAAGTCATATCCCAGAGAATAGATTTTTACCTGACCGGAGGGTGCGGCTTCCACATCAATCTGGAGTGGGGTGTCATTCTCGGATAGAAAGTAGATTCCTTTGTCTGTATATATATTCTTACCTTTTCTTTCGAATTGGAGCGATGAAGTCTCTAACTCGATTTTTTCCACCGATACGCCGTAAAAATATATCCTGTCATTTTGATGCAATACCCCGACCGGACGCAGGTCATCATGATATAAGCGATTGCTACCGTCGGTAAAGGATGAAGGAACCGGACTTCCACCTTTACCATAGACTCCCACTTTCTCGGGGTTCTGAAATCCCATCTGGCGCAGGGCGTCGTATGGAATCTCATATATTCCCGTCTCTCCAATCTGAATTTTTATCCATTTCCCTGATCCTAATACTGAATTGGGAGCAAATTCAAGCGCCCGGGATGTATGAGAAGTGAGAAGTGAGATCAGTATAATGAGAAATGATGCTATGTTATGTGAAAAAGACATTCTTGCTAATATATTTATTTCACTGATATTTTAAGAAGATTCCTGTCGTTGATATCCATCTTCAGCAAAGAATCAATATTAAGAGCCACCGCCGGAAAGTCAACAGGAATAAGAATGATATCTCCCATTTTAAGGGAATTGTAACTGCTTATCCTACAGATAGACTGATCTATCTCGTTTCTGCTTGGTAGAAGAATAGGAACATTTCCAGGCGCCGCGGATTCGGGATGTTTTGTGTCAGGGATGTACTCCACCATGATATGGGCACCTTCACTTGCCTCTTCATAAGAAATGAAATCGCCTATCGCCACACTTTTATCAAATCCTGTGGCTGCACTCCAAGGAAGAGAGTTTTCACGGAGAAGAGCCAATGTGTTGGCTGCAGTTATGTTGAAAGCCGGGGCGACCTCAGTGTAATACCTTGAAGCGAACCCCTGCGAAATTGATTTCCCGAGCCGGCAAATCTTCACGGCTAAGAAAAAAGATGCGATGAACATATCATCGAAATCCGGAAGAAAAACGGGATTACCACTCCTCACAATCGAGGAATCAGGAAAAGAGAGGTAAGGAGTGAAAGGCGGCAAATCATCGGGTGCGATATTCACATTTGGAAACAAAGCCAATATTTTCATCTTTCTGGCGAATTTAAACGGTTGAAAATTAAAGCGAGATGAGCATATATAGAGGTATTGGCCATCACAATCCCTTCAGCCACCTTGACACGATATGGAGTGAAATTCCAGATTGCCTTCACTCCGGCACCGATCGCGATGTCGGCTGATTCCTGGGCCACATCCGATGGCACGGCCAATATGCCGATGGATGCCGGATTCTCTTCCATTATCTCGTATATTCGGTCGATATGATAGATAGGGACACCTAAGTCGGTTCGTTTCAGAACTGATGCATCCACATCAAACCCCGCAATTATCTCAAGACCATAGTTGGAAAGCCCCGAATCGCGTATCAACGCCTTCCCAAGGCTCCCGCAACCTATCATATATGCTTTATGACTACACTTGAATCCGAGGAAATCAGTCAAGGTTTCGACAAGCGCTTCTACTTCATACCCTATTCGGGTCTTTCCCTTTATATTGAGGAAGGAGAGATCTTTGGCTATCTGGGAGGCATCCACGCTCAAAGCCCGCGAGATCTGAGTGGACGACACGAAAGAGATATTGTTTTTCTTTAGTGTTTCCACATAAGCCAGATACCATGGTAGCCTTCGGAGAGTAGGCTCGGGAAGAATAATGTTGTTGATTTGATTCATTTCAAAGACTCGTCTCCTTTCCTGTTTTAAATATTCTTTAAAGAGAGTATTTATGGAAGTCATTTAAACTTATTCTACCTCCTTCATGAGATTATTGTGCCGTCACCGCGAGCTTTCGGCTTTTTGATGAATAAGTTCCTTCTTGAGTGGTCACGGTGGCACGGTAGAGATAAATACCTCTGGGCACTCTTACTCCACTGTGGTCGCAGAGATTCCACGTGGTATTAAGCACGCAGTTGGTGTCGGTGGAAAGTTTTTCCGTAGAACTCCACACTACTCTTCCGTTGAGATCAAACACTTCGATTGTGCATCCGAGAGTGCTGTTGGGACGATCCACAGTAACTGCGAATACCACGCTTGTGGAAGCCGGATTCACATTTGTGGTAATATCGGTGATGACCGGATCAATGGCAGCTCCCACATTGAATTCTATAGTGGATGAGGTGGAATTCCCTGCATTATCCCATGCCGACAGAGTCAGAGTATGCTTACCCGGTTCTATCTCATCAAGAGGGTAGCAGAGATTACCGGCACCCTCTCTCTCGGGGTTGACAGAGAAGTAATCGCTTACATCGGAATAAACCTTTTTCCCATCCAATGTAAGAGTGATGCGATGTCCTATCCCGGCATCAGATATATTGATGCCGGATTCATCATAAAGAGAGGCGAATACCACAGGAGTGGAATGAACCACATTCCCTGAAACGAAAGAAGGTGAATTGAGATAGTACGACTCAATCACCGGATCTTTCTCATCAGAAGGAGCCTCGGAGTCATAACCATAGATATATATGTTTTCGGTCATGCCGTGAGCTTCCACACCGTTCTGATCGTTCCATGCATAGGCAGAGATAAGAGCCGGAGAATAATTATTTTCTATTTCGGAAGGGAGGAGAAGCCGGGCTGTCCATTTACCCTGTTCCACACGCACAGAAGTAGTGGTGAGCCTCACCTTGCGGTCGTTGTAGGTGCGATCAAGGCCTTTTCCAAAGTCCTTTGTAGAAATCACTTTCTCTGAATCATATAGCACAAGCTCAAGGCTACCGGTGAAAGATTCGTCGATTTCACCCGTAGGCGTATGAATACTGCCTGACAAAGAGATTTTCCCCAAAGCGGGAATCACCGGAGCCTCCGCCTCAGTATCGCTCATATCATGGTCATCTATGGTATCGATACTCACGGTGTTGATAGGTTGGGGGAATGTAAGGGCCGGATCACCAAGAAAACAGAAGCGGAGTTTATTGGTGTCGGAGTAATCATTCATACCATTGATATAGAAATCTCCTAATCTCACAGGCTTGTCGCTCCCTTTCTTTTTTA
Organism: uncultured Porphyromonadaceae bacterium; assembly: GCA_947177405.1. GTDB lineage: Bacteria > Bacteroidota > Bacteroidia > Bacteroidales > Muribaculaceae > Lepagella. The sequence continues at coordinate 48,805 of CAMWUJ010000011.1, forward strand.
GGAGATAGGGTGCCATGGCACGGTTAAGTTTGTAATTCTGGGTGATATATACGGTGCGGCTGGGCATAACCATCGCAATAACTCCTCCGTTGGGATTGAGGAGCATTATTTCACCACCGCTCACGGCATTGGCATCCCAGCGGGCAAATTCACATGTGCCTCCGAAAAGGAAAGGGAGGTTCTTGTTGGAGAAGCTGTTTATATCGTTCCATTCCAGAATCTTTTCGTGGGTCCAACTTCTCGGATTGGCATGTCCGAGATAGTTGGCATAGACCACACCTTCATCGATGGTGGCAAGCAGTTTTGACTTTGCCTGAGGATATGTGAGCCCCACGCTCGTATATTCCAATTGGTAAGAATCCATGTATATGCGGTCGTAGAGATATTTCTTACCTTCCTCCGAGGAGCTGATTATTGAATATATCTTTTGAGTTTGATCGAAGAAAGTTGCCGGATTGTTGTCATTCACCGGTGTATCGGCATCTTTGTCTGAGTCGATATCATCTGCCAGGAATAGCATCTTGTTTCTCCACGCACCGTAGTTGGGCTCCTTTACATATTTCTCTATTTTGGTGGCCATTTCGTTAGCTTCCTTAGCGGAAGTAACCGGCAGACGTCCCACAGCCACTCTTTGTTTGGCGGAGGCCATGTTGAATCCGCTCTTGCAGTCGTCGAGCATGGCAATGTAGCAGTCGGTGGAGTAGGAGGCAGCCTCTGTGAAAAGATTTGGTTCCTGCCATATCGGCATGGGACGGTAACCGATACCCCGGGCCTCCTCGGATAAGCCTCGGTTATCGAAATGCGGACGACCCATCAGAAGACAGTATTTTATACCTTCTTCCCCATCACGGTCATACCACATCTTCAGGAGTTTTCTGAAAGCAGAGACATCAGCCACACCTCCTGAAAACTCGTTATAAATCTCTTCAGGACGAAGCACCAACACCTTCATTCCATCGTGGTCTCTATGTAAGGCGGCGATGCGACGGGCTGCGTCCATATAAGTGTCGTAGGAGATTATCACCATATCGGGGGTCTCCATTCCATGTATATTCTGGTTTGCAACGTTCTCCCACTCTGGGGAGATCGCTTCAACCCTCTCGGGATCAAAAGCAATATATTCGTGATAACTCTCTTGTAAAGTTATTTCAGCGGTTGATCCCTTAAGATTGAATTTTACTGTCTTTGCATCGTATGGCACAGTCACGTCCCATATTACTGTCGAAGCCGAACATCCTTGGATATGTCCCGTTAACTTTTCCTTAGCGGTAGTGTAGAAATAAAGTTGGCCTTTATCAAGGGCAAGCTGCCGGTCGTAGAATAATTCGATGAAATCTAATCTGGCAAACGACGCGGTTGCTGAGGAGGAGTAAGCTATATCGAGATTCAGACGGGTGTCAGTATTATCGAAGGTTTTTACAGTTGACAGCATCTTGCAATATTCAGTAGAGCTTACGGAAGCCTTTAATTGATCGGAAGAGGATGCTGGTAGACGATGACCGTTGGCTGTCACTATTATTGAAGAAGTTGATGCTGATTTCGCTCCAAACTTGATTTTCACGATTGCCTCCTTGCCGGCAAGACCATCAAGAGTGAAAGGGAAGGAGATGGTTTTGTTTCCACGGAAATCTTCTCCGAAAAGAGTTCTGCCGGATTCTCCCGGGGCAGCCTTTTCGGTCTCATGCACCCTGCGCTCCTTGAAAGTGGTGACAATGGAATCGGTTGCGACAGGGGCCGCAATCTCTTGCATGATTAATTTCTTGGCCGGTTCACGGTCTGAAAGGAAATATAAACTGCGTGTATCGTAAGGATTGATTGTATGGGAATAAGGCACATCTGAAGCCTGATTCCATGAAATGATGTCGTTGGCGAAGAAAATAAGTCCTTTCTCACTCTTTATGGAAGGGAGAATAGGAAGATCATCGGAAATGGTGGGATCTAATTTCTCAGGTACCATCTTACCACCGGTGCCATAGACATTCACCTTTGAGATATCGGCAAACCCCATGGCGCGCAAAGTGGCAGCCGGAATAAGTTTCATTCCGGTGGAGGTAACAGAGAATCTGACCCATTTTCCCTCAGCAAGAGCTGAGTTTTCGGCAAAGAATCCCTTGGGAAGGGCTTTTGCCGTGGAAGGCATGAACAGACCTATTAGTGCTAATATTGTAAAGATCAGGATATCGATGTTTCTTTTCACGTGACAATCAGTTGGTTGGTTTAGACCCCATGACGATTCAAAACCAAGTTCATATTCACAGGGACATATTATTATAATAAACGATCACACTATAGGTGTTATTGTATGTCAGGATCCATTGCATTTAGATATGTTTCCCAGTCTTTTCTCGAGCCTATAAATACGTTCATATCCACTTCGCCCGGTATTCCTTCCACCTTGCCATGGTGGTCGAATTGCCAGAATGTCCAGTCAGCATCAAAGGGAGTGGAGGAGAAGTGACATATCCATAGGGGCATGCCGGCATAATTATTCATAAGGAAGTCCTCATAACCGTCGCGATTGGTATAGAACATCACCCTATATCCTTTCAGATTCAGGTAATCCACCATATCCTGAAGTCGGATAAGAATGGAATCTCTCGGCACCCCTTTTGCATTCCCGGTTTCCTCAATATCTATAGCCACTCCTAATTCGAGCTTTTTATCACCTACCACCCTCATGAAGTTCTGAGCCTGGTCGGTGCCGTCCTTATCGAAACGGAAGAAATGATAGGCACCTCTTTTGAGACCTGCATGTCCGGCCTTATCATAGTTTATCTGGAAATTCTCATCGCGATGATCTTTCCCTTCGCTGGCCTTTATGAACACGAATTCGATGCCGTCTCCGGCAGCCGCATCAAGGTTCATCATATAGTTATGGCGAGATATGTCGATTCCGCGGATAGGATACCGCTCGTTGCTTACGTAGGGTGCCGAACGCATGTATTCGCGATAGGCGCGTATTGAAGCGAATACAAGTAGAGAAAGCACTCCCAGAAAAAGGATGGCTGCTTGCAGGTCTTTCTTCTTATGTCTTAATGCTTCACGAATGTTCATGGCACGTAGAGAAGGATAGGATGAAATAGGTTTGAAAATTTGATTCTAAGATTATTAACGAAAAAACATCGTTTCACATTGTTTGAAATCGAGTGTTTCTTCCAGGTATTTACGATTTGGTCGGTTTTAAATACTTTAGAAATGAAAATCTTTTTCTGGTTAAGAGATAGTGATGGGTTTTCTCATTATCATAGGCTTCCTTCTCAAAAGAAATATCGCGGTAGGCGAGGAAATTATTCCTTTTTAAAATCAATCGTATCAGCCATTCGATAACGTAAATGATATAGAAGCCTATGTAGCCGAGCTCACGCATCTGCGCCGTATGAATTTTTTCATGGTTGATAGTGTCGTGGTCGCACGGTCCCTTGGCGAAAAGCACGCCAAAGAGATTGATAGCATAAAATTTTTTTCCGAAAGGGATTATGCGATTATAAATTATCTTCATCCTTATGAAACGAGAATCGTTGTAAATCAGCGTATAAATAGTTGATTTACAACGATTCCGATTTTAGAGCGGTAAACGAGACTCGAACTCGCGACCCTCAGCTTGGGAAGCTGATGCTCTACCAACTGAGCTATTACCGC
>CAMWUJ010000012.1 GCA_947177405.1 uncultured Porphyromonadaceae bacterium
CTTTGCGCTCTCGAGTACCTTTCGTTTCTCGTTTGCGGTTGCAAAATTACTGCAAATTTTTCCGTTGCGCAAGTTTTGTTCGGATATTTTTGATAATTTTCTATTCTTATTTCTTTATTTTTTTGATTCTCAGTTGAATCAATAAATGTTAAAATATATTTTGAAGTGTTAATATTAAGAATAAGCTAATTAAATAACAAGATAATTTTTGGAACGAATATCAATAAACCTATCGCCACGGCAGCCAAAACAAATAGAAGGACAGCACCGGCTGCAATATCCTTTGCATCTTTTATCAGAGGATTCTTTTCCGGCGATACCTTATCGCATACTCTCTCAATAGCAGTGTTAAACCCTTCGGCCATAAATACCCCCCCGATGCAAAGGATTATAACGCACCATTCCATGCGAGTCAAATTGAAGATGAGACCGGCAATAATCACCACCTCAGCCACCCAAAGATGAATCTTGGCATGGGCTTCACGCTGAAAAAGAGTCATTATTCCATTCCAAGCATAACCAAATGCTCTTTTTCTCTTTTCTAAATATTCGTTCATATTTTCAGTGGACAATGATTGTCAGAGTTGAAAGGTGAGGTGACAAAAATACTGAATTAACAGCAGACATCAGAAGTCAAAAGAGGCATAGGCCCCGATATGAGTGGCGTCGGCGGTAGGGGCGATCGTTAAATTATGCTTTTTTGCAAATGGAGTGGTGAATATATAGGCACTTGCTCCACCCAAGACCGCCCCGGCACAAACATCCCACACATGATGTTTCTTTGCAAATACCCTGCCCCATGCCACATAACATGAAAGTGCATAAGCCGGAGCACCTACGGCCCACCCATATCTTCTCTGCACAAACGCCGCAGTGGCAAAGCTTATGGAGGAGTGACCCGAGGGGAAACTATGTGTATTGGAATAGTCAGGACGCATCTCCTTGATTGAATATTTAAGAATAAGGGTTGTGGCAGCAGTGGCTCCCGCTGTCTCAATTCCCTGAATCAATCCTTTCCAATCCTTCTGCACCAGCACCCCTGTCAAGGCAGCGGCGGGAAGAGCAATCACCAATGCATCCGTAGATTTTGCCACCGCTTTTTGGCTCCGCGAGGGAATGAACTCCTGCGCAACCATATTCACAGTTGCGCAGAGAGTCAAAAGAAATATAAAGATGTTCTTTTTCATTTATTTCAAAGGTATATCCCATCCGAATTTCACATACAACTAAGGAAGATCCCACCCGAATGAGAATTGATCCACGTATAGTGTCGCTCCGACACCTCCCGTGAAATAATCGCCATATTTCGAAGAGGCACAAGTGATCTGGAGATACGTCGGAACCCGAGAAGTGTCCCGATAATCGAGAACAATCTCAAACTCCTTGTAATTCTCCATAGTCCCACTATATACCAGCTCGCCATAAGCTATGACAGCTTCTGAATCCTTGTCGAATAGCTGACGGTTCTTGGGATTGGTTCTGATCTGATAGGGAGCAGTCCAGTCAGTAAGTGCCACATAAATATGACACGTATCAGGTCGTCCTTTCAGTGCCTCGAATTCAGTAGCCACGCGATCTATATCGGCGGTCTTATACTGGAAATAGCCCTTCAATTTGGTAGGACGCAGCTTGAATTCCTGTCCGAAGTCAAGGATACCATTAGTGCCGTCAATTCTCACAAATTTACCTGTAAAGATTGACCCGGCTGCAAGCTTCCCTATACCGAATACACTTGCAAATTTGGTTTCCAGCATAGCCGCTCTTCCCTGCCCGGTCACTGTATGATCGGTAGGAGTGGCGTTGCTTCCGCCTGCCAGCGCAGCCCCGGTGTTGCCTGTGTCCCAATACTCCAGACCACCTTCTGCATAAGGATACCATATCTTACCTTTCAGATACCAATCCTCAAAATCACCGTTGGGAATATCGGCGGTTCCCTGTGTGGTTACCTTGATTTCATTCCCCTTATCATCGCCTGATACAGCGCGAACGCCATATTCAGTGAGAGGTTTAAGATGAGGAATGGAAGCTGAGAACGATCCTTCTTCCTGATTCACACGCGACTGGTCAAGAGGTATCCATTCCGAAGATCCTGCCTCACGATATTCAAATCCACCCGTCATATCAGATGAACATGAACCATACGCCCATATCACCTCCGACCATGCATCTGCCGATACGGTAGTTACCACAGCCTCAGTGAACACAACATAGATAGTCCATATCTCAGTGCGTCCATGCGCTGTCACTTCCACACGCAGAGGATAAGAGAGGTCGAGAGGGCCCGGCTTCAGATCAGGTACCATAGTGGTTATCTCGCGAGGACCCAGTTTTACGGATTGCAAGGTAAGGTCTTTCACATCCGCTCCCTCAGGCATTGTCACAATCACGCGATGACCGATTGGATCAATCACAGTCTCCCCTACCTGACCATCGACAGTAAAATACCGCTCAATATCCTGCTTGGCATATATGGCCCAATAATAGGTCTGGTATTTTGAAAGCGCCACAATCATAGGATGCGACAAATTCTGCGTTTCCTCAAGAATATCAAAATCACATATCGCACCGGGAGTGGTGGTGAACTGTGTAAACTTCACCTTCTCAATATCCACTATCTCATCCAGATAGACCGTAACATCAAAAGCCAATGAATCAATCACGGAAGGCTTGATCTCTCCCTCGGCCACCAAGGAAGTGATCATCTGGGGAATCTTGGGATAAGGGATGTCGTTTTCTATGCAACCGGAAAAGAGAGTCAGCAAAGCAACCGACAAACACATTATCCACTTATATTTAAAAGCAGTTGATTTCATATTTATCATATATGAATACCTATTCCAAAATTGATATTGAATATATTGAACCGGAAATTAGCTCCGGATGTGAAACGGTTTCCTATATCCTCCCCATTCTCTTTCTGTTTCTCATTACGCAAATGATATCCGAATACACCGAATGATACGTTAAAACTCACATTATCCATAATGAAAACGCACACACCCGGTGAGAAACTAAGGGCGGCATCCATATATGTGGTATGTGTTTCGCGTGCCTCTCCGCCGAATGGTCTCCTGAAATCGGAGTTACCGGAAGAGAACGCCAATTCCACCTCATTGAAAATACCAAATCTTCCTCTTCGAGAAAGTCCGATATATTGTGAGAGCGTCAAAGCCGCAGAATAAGATTCATTGCGATACATCACATCGTTTAAAGAGAAACTCATGTCATCACTTATACCGACATTGAAAGAGTCGATATTCCCCTTCATCGAAGTATAACCGAATCTAAGACCAACGGAGATATTGTTTCTAACAAAATAAGCTACCGAAGGCTTGATAGAGAAAGTATGGATATTCAGGTCGATGTCGGTTAGGAGTCCGAGCAGATCAAGATCATCAGTGGTAAATTCACCATAAGCAGCTGTCAGGCCGAACGCCCATCTTCCTTTAGGTATAAAGAGGTGATTGTAAAGACCACGGTTAAAACGCTCCCTGGCGAAATTTCTTGTTTTCAAGAGCATCGGCACGGTATCCCCATTCACAATAGTCACTTCATCCGCCTTATAGGCATCTTCATCATCCACCACTTTCTTGCCGCCTCTCAGAAGATTGATCACGTCATTCTGCAGAGAATCGGGAATATAGATATATTTTCCGTCGGGCACGACCATATCCTTCTTCGCGGCAACTGCCGGAATTGAATCTTCGCCCCGTGCCGATATCAGAGCCAAAGCAGAGAAGATCAGTAATAAGAATCTTTTCATAAATAGAATGATACGCCGAAGGTTATTGAAAACAAGTTGATTCTGAAATTAGCCGATTTCGACTTTCTATGAGCTACATAAATACGGTCGGTCAGCGTCTTTGTGGCTGTGTAACTGAATCCGAGTACGCCCACATTTACTTCAATGGCAGAATAATTGCTCAAGAAGAGACAAAGACCCGGCACAAGACCTACATCAAGAGAGAAATTTGTCTCGTATGCTCCGCTCATGTCCTCTCCCACGCCCTTGGTAAATTTCGACTGACCACCCCCAAGCTCGCACTGAATCTCATTGAAGAAACCGAAGCGTTTGGATCTGCCGATTGAGAAATAGTTACGGAAGAAAGCAGTGGCATAATAATTATGTGCCAGAGAAAAGACATAATCAGCAGCATAATCCATGTCGGATCCCATTACAAATTTGGCACTCTCAAGCTTGGCTAACGAACGTTGGTAAGCGAATTTTAACCCCACACCCATATCGTCACGAACCATATAGCACACACTCGGACTTATCTTGAAAGAATAGGTATCGCCCGAAAGATTTTCAAGAATAAAAAACTGGTATTTATTCTGGTTCGACTGTGAATATGATACCGAAAGACCGGCAATCCACTGCCCTTTGGGGACAAACACCACCGATTCGATATCTCTTTTAAACTCCTCCACTTTCTGCTCTGACTGTATTTGGCGCACCATATCGGGAGTGATATGCATAGTGTCTGCGAGATGCGTACTTTCCTGAATTCCTGTCAAATCAGCGGAAGGCGATAATGCAGTTTGACTCTGCGCGCCCGCAGCGCACAGAGTCAAAGCCAAAGCAATAAGAAATTTAACTGAATTTCTCACATTAATTCATATTAATAGACTAATTCAAAGTCATCGAGATAAAACACAGAACCCTTGGCTCCTGAGAAATAATCTCCATACTTGGATGCAGAAACAACAACCACAAGATACTTGGCAGCCTGTTTCTTGGCACGTTCATTATACTCGATAGGAATTTCCACAACTTCGAGGGCTCCGTCAGGTCCGAAGTTTCCGGTCCATGTTTTCTCGCCATAAGCAAGAACCACGGGATCATTCACATCAAAAAGCTTGCGATTTTTCGGATTAGTACGGATTTCAACAGGTTCTGTTGTCAACGCAACATAAATCTGCCCATGATCAACTCCTCCTTTAAAATTAGCAGGCACAAATTCCTCATTACCATCCTTGACTTTAACACCGGAAGCAGGACGATAATTTGCCCATACCTTCAAGGATTTAGGATGTGATCCATTATAAGTACGGCCAAGCGATAAAATACCATTGGTACCATCAGTCTTTACATAAGAGCCCACAAATAAGTTACCTGCAGCAATCACGCCTACTGCCTCATCAGAGGCGAGTCGAGCAGAATAAGAACCACTCTTCTTCATATCTCCGGATTTAGTTGTCAGAGTTTTTCCTGCAGTTGCAGCTCCCTCATTACCGGATCCCCAGAAAGAAGCATCCTTATTTCCTACCGACCAAGGGATTGCAACATCTCTATCTCCTAAAACGGTTGAGGCTTTATAAGTGCTCCACTCCTCAAAAGAGGCATTAGGGATCTGATATACCGACTCAGTAGAGAATGTCATCACCGCTCCCTTCTCATAATTGTCGGCATAAGTCTTATATTCATACTTCGTACCGGGTTTCAGACCTGTGATGGTTACAGTGAATGGAACCTTCTCAGCACGAGTTGCAATCCGGGCACGTGTCATCGAACGCAGCTTCCTGCGAGCAGAAGAGGCATCCTTAGCAGAAATCTTGTTCCACTCCGATGCACCTGCTTCGCGGTACATAATTCCGAAGTCGCTTGCTTCCGCATCATAAAGATAACCTGTCAGAGTGGCCTGTGTACCGGTCACAGCCATCGGTTGGTTGGCCTTATCAGGCACCGGGGCAGGTTCTGCCGGAGCCATAACCTCGATTGCAGATTCCGTATTGGCGATGCGAAGAGAAGCCTCTGTGCGCTTTCCATTACTGTCAACTGCATTAATCTCTATCACATATTCTGTGTCGCTTGAGGGAAGATTATCAAAGAAACTTTTGCGGAAATAGAGAGTATATTGGTCAAGCATCACATCCGATGAAGCATCCGGAATGCGGGAATGATCCACATGAATACCTAAATTCTCTATCTCTTTTCCCTCTTCTTGTGTATTATTAGTCAAGTTATTATTCGATACATTCTTAAGAACGGCGGGGGCATTCTCGCCTCCTATGGTGAGGGTGCTCAAAGAGTTGTATCCACATACATATACTATGTGTTCCTGAAAATTTCCGGGAGTACCGACCACTTGATCGGCAAGATCAAATTCAACTCCCTCTATGAGCGGACGACCAAATATCTCAACCTCCTCCTCAATCACAGGGATATCCTCAATCTCGATTTTGATCATTCCGGCACCCCAGTCAGGATTTTCGTTGCTCTTGAGACGTACCATATATTGGTGAGCGCGCTGCACATTCTCAATCTTTCCTTCGCGAGTCACCTCCTGGCCATCTGCAGTTTTTCCCGAGATGGTGTAAGAGAGAGATGTGTCGGTTGAGGGCATCATGAAGTAACCAACGTTATTGAGAGTTGATCCTGCCTCAACATTCTCACTGAAAGTAAGTTCACCACGGGAGTGCCCCACGGTCATGGTAAGGTCAGAAAGGCCTAACTCAAAAGTTTCGGGTGCAAACGAAACAAGCACATTTGCAATGTTCATTTTCAGTATTATGGCAGTCTGATCCTCCACCCTGAACTCCTCAGTCTTTCCGCGATAAAACTTTGCATCAAATGAAGCGGAAACGGAGTCGCCGGTCCATCCTTCAGCAAGGTATGTATTCCCCTTGGCAAGGGCGATATCTGCCGGTATATTATCAAGACCCATATACTTTCTGACAACATCATGCCGGTTATCTCTTGTATTCTTGCGTTCGATATATACGACAGCATTTTCGCGAAGGACCCTCATTTCTGCCTCGTCGATATCTGCGCGGGTCACTGTCTCTCCTTTGATATTGGTGTATAGACGAAGCGAACCAATCCCCTGCTCATTTTCTACAAACGGAGTATCCATTGTACAGGAAGCAAATGCACCTGTCAATACCGACAGTAATATAAATTTAAAATTCTTTTTCATATTGCAATCGGTGGATTAAAGTTTTAAAATAAGGTTTTTCACAACAGTACGTTTATTAGTTCCTGTCTTATCATCTGCATTAGATACAGTCAACCGGAATGTATGGGTATTGCCTGCACCTACTCCTTGAAGCATCCCCATCAAAATCGGAGAAATAGAGAAAGTAGCTGATTCTTCACCACCAATATTTACAGGGAACCCAAATCCGCTCAACACACCAGCCATATCACCGGGATTCACGAGATCAAGATGATCAGACAATCCGAAACTTTCTAATTCCTCGGGAGTCAAAGATGGAGAAATAATATCGACTGTAAACTCAAATATACCGGGATTACTTGAAACTGATAGTTTAATACCATTTTCAACATCACTGTCGGTAACTACATACTCATGGTCAAGCACCAATCCGGAAGGAGAATCAACGGTTATCACAGGATCTGAACCCTGAACGGGCGGAGTAGGCACATCCGGATTATCATCACCCTCCTTGGGACGCTCATTATCGCCAAGATCCTCATCTTCACCTATCTCAACCTCGTAAGTATCAAGATTAATAGGGGTAACGCTGGCGTCCACATTAACCTCAGCACCTGTCTGACCTGTCTGATCAGAATCCTGAGAATGAAGCTTGAATTTTATTTTATAGTGATAACCCTTTTTCACTGCTTCAAAAGATTTTGTTTCGACAGTCGTAGCTCCTTCCACAACTCCATTGAATGTCGCCACAAGAGAGACACCCTCCGAATGTTTGAAATGGCCGGCCTGTCCCTCAGTATCCTTGGTAAATTTCAAACCGGGGTTATCCTCTACCTTCACCTCCACATAAGAATCCGGGGTCATCTTGGCGGTAAGCATGGGGTCAAATTCAACCGACACCTTCACATTCTGCATGCGGCAGATAATAGGCTCGAGATCAGAAGTAATGGAATCTTTCCTTATCTGGAAAGCATCTGATTTTCCCAAGAAATATGGAGATTCCCAGGCCGCCTCCACATCAACGCCTTTAGTAGCGGTGACGGAATAAAGCCCGACAGGAAGGACAATCACATCCGGCATTTCGGAATAGATATAAGAAGCCTCCGGTGTCTCGCTATTATTGCGGAAGAAGATAATCTTGAAATCATCAAGTTCGCTTCCTGCACGGGTATGTGCATTCTGGATAGTCTGCGCATCGTCACGCACATCCAGAAGAATAGATTGTTTGCTGAAAGTGCCTGCTCCCTGTTCGGTGGAGAGTTGGAAACCCAACTCCTCGCAGCTGCTGAGAAGCATCATGCAGGAAAGCAAACCTACTGTATATTTAGTTTTCATTTTAAATCGTTCCTGAAATTAAACTTAATTATTTTTTACGGACAACACTCTTTTTGGTCACCACACGACGTTTTGCATTGGCCTGTAAGCTGCTTCCATATTCAAGTTTCACATTATCGATCGTGAGCTTGGATCCAAGGGCGACAGAGTGATAACTATTAGCTTCCAATGGTTTAGAATTAGATTGAGTAAATGTGGTCCATTTCCATCCTTCATCCATTTCATCTCCTGAAGGGATGCGGATTGCCGGAGTTACACCATGTTTTGTGGATCGGAAACCTAACTCAATACGAGCAGCTTTTTTTCCAAACTTATAATTCCGGACGGGCATTATCATATTATTATCTGAGCCGGCAGAAATTAACACTGTATTGGAACCAATCATTTCTCCTGCAGCGTCAAAAATTTTAATATATGCTTCTGCCTGTTCATTATTGATGGGTTCATACTTATATTTAAATGATACATACTCCGGACGAGACGACCACGTAATTCCATCTTTCCTGTTTTCAGTACCATTGAAAGAATATTCTCCAAGGAACAATTCCCCTGCAACTTTCTTCAAGTTATCTTCGGAAGGAGTATTATAACAATAATATTTATCTGCTTTTGCTGATGTTGTGGCGGGAATAGTACCATTATGATTGTAGCCTGCTGATACTAAGACCACCTCCCCATTATCTGAATATGTGGTGGGTACCATGAACCAAGTATTCTTAGGATTAGATCCCTCCCAACAAGTAAGTTCGTTAAGATTCGCCCAACCATTTGGCGTAGAACGAACTATGGAAGATTTGGTCCTATATTCAGTTGCTGCTACTTTCCAAACACCTCCCACCTGTATATTAGAGAAATTAATTGTCTGCGTACTTGCTCCGAAATCACCATTGGTAATATCAGTAGCAGATTCTGTATGGAAACCGGGAACTGCTTGAAGTGGATTGCTCGTATATGAAAGGCAGCTTTCATATCCTGAATAGTCCATATTTGGCAAAAGACCCGGAAGTTCATATATACCGGCAGCTGCATCGTAAACGTTCAAGGGGCGTTCACTGCCATCTACCAAAAGCTTGAAATTCTTCGTAACCACATCAAACTTGGCAGGATCTTTAGGAGTAACTTTTATAAGGGCCTTATTGGCAAATGCATCGACCTCAACTGAATATTCAGGGAATATAACTCCTTTATCCTGAATGGTTGCTTTGGGAGATGCCTCTTCACCATAGAAAAGCTGTACTTTAATAGTGTCACGATGTGGCGCAGGAATGGCCAACCGGAAATCAAAAGAATATTCATCGTTTGATCTTGTTCGCACCGAAACAGGATCAGAAATTATTTTGGCGTCCACCCAATTCTCATTATCATCAGCCACCTTGAACCTCACCCTATCCTTGATATCAGGCTGGTTGGTAATGACATTGACTGTCATCTCCTCCCCCATAAATTCAGGGAATTCTTTTACAGAAAGCTTAATCTCGGTTGCCTTCACATTAACAGTAAATTCAACCTTCTCTTCCGAAACCAGCGTGCGTTTATCTACAGCATCAATAGTAACTTTGTAAGTGCCTTTGGGAAGCTTTGAGAAGAAATTCTTGAATTTGATCACACCGGCTTTGTCGGGATTGCGGAAGAATCCTACAGCCTCAAGTCCGGTTGATTCCACCTGACTCTGCACTGCAGGATCAGCATTAACCAACTGAACTGTATTGCCGAAAGCGAGCGAGTTGGCGGATTCTACAGATAGGTTCACCTCTCTGAGTCCGCCGTAGGCAAGTACATCCACACGTGGATCGCCGTTAGCAATGAATCCTTCAAATTCCTCATAAGTCATAGAAGCCGGAAAATCGTATGCTTTTACTGAAGGAGCAGGGGCGTTAAATAGGTCATCTCCGAGAGAGATATCAACAAACTCGGATTCCACCTCTTCGGTGATCTGCACATCAAGAGCGATGCTTCCTGTCCCTCCCTGATCCTTGACACCGAAAGTAGCGATATAATGATGTCTTGCCTCGGCAATGAATTTCAAAGGCTCGACCTCCACCTGTTTCCCTTGTGCGTTAGTCATGGAGAGACGCACAGTGATCTCTTCAGGTTTCATATATGCCGGACGATCCTCATTCTGGGTAAAGGCTATCCATTTGCTGTCATCGCTTGATTCGGATTTTGCACTTGAGGCATACGCTGCGAAATTATTCTTGAATTCATCCGTATATCGGATACTTACCATTGCATTGGCAAGAGTGGCGTTAAGAGATACATGGTTCTCATTGCCGGCCTCAACCAACACATTCTGCGTGGCAGAGAAAAACGGGAGTTCGAAACCTTCATTTTCAATATTGCCATAGGTGGCAGATATAGTGTAGGTTCCTATAGGGAAACCAGTCTCGCGATTGAAGGCATCAACATTAACATATTTCTTGGAAAGTGAACCATCTTCCTTCTCAAATGAGATTGTAAATTCCGAAGGTTCGGGAACCACAGAGACTTTCGTATCATCAGCACGAGTACCTGTCAAAACCCTGCCATCAGATGAAAGGTCGAGGATTATCTTGCCGTCGGCGCCTCCATTCCGGAAGCCATCTTCATTTGTACAGGATAGCATCCCGAACAAAGCTCCGCACAACAGGAATCCTTTTGTCAGTCTATTCATATTTTTCCGGTTAGTAATTAATTTTGTTATATACTTTAGCAATAATGGCTGATCATTTTCCGATTCTTACCATCAGCTATATGAAAATTAAACCATTTTCTAAAAATGATGTCGTTTCTATTTGAGAGAATAAATTTTTCTCGGCATACAAAGTTACATCTTTTATTTTTCCTAAACTAATTTTAACCCGAAATTGCGCACAATTGTGCCAATTTAACCAATTTTACAAAAAATTCAGGGGAGAAATAAACAAATTTAGGTAAATAAGATTTATTAATAAATAAAGACTTAGTTAAGAAATTATTCAAAACTGTATAAATAAAATGAAAAGGATTAAAATTCTTCTTGTCGCCCTTCTTATTGGCATGGTAGGGGCAAATATGGCCAATGCTCAGTCTCTTTCCGATATATTGGGGAAATTGGGAAATATCGGATCCGGCACTTCCTCTTCCTCAGAAAATACCCAGAGCAATTCTTCCTCGTCCGGTCTTGGCGGAACTCTTGGAAATCTTCTGGAAGGAGTGTTTTCAAGCTCCAACATATCAGTGAAAGACCTCACCGGCACATGGACTTCCTCAGGCCCTGCGGTATCTTTCCAGGGTGATAATTTCCTTGAAAAAGCGGGAGGAGTGGCAGCTGCAGCAGCGATCGAGTCAAAGTTAAATCCCTATTTCAAGCAGTATGGTCTTAATGGTGCGGTGCTTACTGTGGATAACAGTGGAAACTTCACCTTGACCGTAAAGAAAATTAAGCTGAAAGGAACCATCACCGAAACCGCCACAAAGGGAGTGTTCGATTTCAATTTCCAGGCTTTCGGTTCGATCGGTATAGGCAAAATGAAAACTTATGTGCAGAAGAGTTATAATTCTATGGATGTGATGTTTGATGCCACCAAGATGATGAAACTGATGACTACATTAGGTAAAATCACCAATATGAGTACAATCAAGACCATAACTTCCATTCTTGACTCATACGAGGGTCTTTGCGTAGGCTTCAAGATGAGTAAATAGAGAAAAATTAAAATAGCCTAAAAAAGACCGGGGTGATGTCGCTATCGATATCACCCCGATATTTTTTCCACTCAAACAATTATAATGTTGCAAGACGAGCGAGGTATTTACCGAGAATATCAAATTCGAGGTTCACACGCGTTCCTTTCTCTATACGGCAGAAATTGGTATTGTCGTGGGTATAAGGGATAATGGCAACCTTGAAGGAATCATCGGTAGGCTCCACTACAGTCAAGCTCACGCCATTCACCGTTACAGATCCTTTATCTACAGTGATATATCCGCGCTTTGCCATCTCGGGAGAAACCTCATATCTGAATGTATAATACCAGCTTCCGTCGGCCTCTTTCACATCCTCACATACAGCCGTGGTATCCACATGACCCTGCACGATATGACCGTCGAGACGTCCGTCGATTTTCATGCTGCGTTCAAGATTCACCAGATCACCCGGCTTCAGGCCTCCGAGGTTGGACCGGTCGAGAGTCTCTTTGATGGCGGTCACTGTATAGGTGCCGTCGCCGGGAAGGGAAACGACAGTAAGACACACCCCGTTGTGAGATACACTCTGGTCGATCTTCAGTTCATCTACAAAAGAACATTTCATGGTGATATGGAGATTCTCCTTATCTTCACGAAGTGCCACCACCTCGGCGGCCTCCTCTACTATTCCTGAAAACATACTTTCTATATCTTTATTAATTAATCTTCTTATCAGAGTTGCAAAGTTAATAATTTTTGGTTAAATTTACGCCAATAAAGGATATATAACCCAAATCTGCCTGCCTATGTCGAGCAAACGAAGCGACCTTCCTCTCCCCATGGCTCTCGGCGGGGAAAAACCGAGCCTACAGCACACCACGCGCAGAGTGACCATCATCGGTGCTAACGGTGCCGGGAAGTCGCGCTTCATGGATGAGATGATCCGGCTTTGCGGCAACCGTGCCTATGTGCTCTCGGCCTTGTCGGCCTCCTTTCCGGAGCAGGAGGTGTCGGAGATACCCGGATCGGTGGATGATCTCTACCGCCGGGCCACCGAACGGATGCAATACATGCGTCCGGACGCACTCAGCCAGCTTGACAAATTATCTTACATGTTATTTGCTGATGAACTAGAGTCGATGCTCGATTTCAAAGAGCGCCTGGAAGCCGGGAAAGCTCCCCGCCATCCCTCCCCCACCCCTCTCGACAAGGTGAAGGATCTATGGAAAGAAGTATTTCCGGGAAGTGCCATCACGCGCCATAAAGGGACTCTGATGTTTGCCACCCGTGCCGGCAACGATCTCGTGACTCTGAACAGGCTCAGCCAGGGTGAGAAAACTGTGCTTTATTACGCGTCGGCAGTGCTTTATGCCATGCCGCAAGCCGTAGTTTTCATCGATTCGCCTTCTATGTTCCTGCATCCCTCCATAACAGGAAGTTTCTGGAATGCCATAGAGCGGTTGCGTCCCGACTGCACTTTCGTCTATAACTCAGTGGATGTGGATTTCGTGCAGAGCCATTCGGCAAACACCTGTATCTGGATTAAACGCTTCGATTCCGCCGAGCAAGCCTGGGACTATCAGGTGATGCAGGAGACTCCTCTCACTGAGGAATTGTTTTTAGAACTCGCCGGCAGTCGGCGCCCGGTGATGTTCATTGAGGGAGACTCACGCCACAGCATCGACTCCAAGCTATATTCGCTTGTTTTCACCGACTGGACTGTCAGACCTTTGGGGTCATGCAACAAGGTGATCGAGACAACAAGAACCTTCAACGATCTCAAATATATGCATCAGCTACGCTCAAGAGGTATTGTTGACCGCGACCGGCGTACAGACCAGGAGGTGGAGTATCTCCGCCGAAAGGAGATTCTTGTGCCCGACGTGGCAGAGGTGGAAAATATCTTCCTTCTTCCCGGTGTGATTCATGTAATGGCAAGACGCAGAGCCAAATCCCCTTCCAAAGTAATGGATAAAGTGAAAACGGAGGTGTTGAGGATGTTCAGGCAGCAGGCCGATACGCAGGCCCTCCAGCATGTGCGCCATCGCGTAAAAAGGGAGGTGGAATGTAAGATTGACGCACGTTTCACCTGCATCACCGCCCTGGAAACACACTTGAAGACTCTTGTATTCAAGCTCCAGCCCCGCAAACATTACAACGCCCTCAGAAAAGAATTTTCAAGAATGATCGAAGAGAAAGATTATGATGGAGTATTAAAGGTGTTCAACCATAAGCCGATGCTCACCAACTGCGGAATACACCAGATGCTTGGGTATCGGTCCAAAGAGGATTATATTTCGGGAGTGCTGGAGGCCTTGGGTGATAAAAACAAGGATGCCGATCAGCTTCGCGCCACTATAAGACATTGCTTCAGGGTGGATAATGAGGGCGCACCGGCCGGTCAACACTCGAAATAATGGCTTAGGAGACAAAACATTGTAAGTCTTAAGGGGTTATAAATAATAGGGGGGAAGGGAACGAACCGTAAAGGATTGAGTTGAAAATAATTTTTAAACCTACATAAAAATGGAAAAGCAATTAGGAATCCTCAGGGATGATCCATGGCTTGAGCCATACGCGGCAGCCATCGAAGGACGTCATCAGGATGTGATAAGAAAAAAAGAAGAATTAACGGCCAATACCCGCGGATCGCTGAAACGCTTCGCCAATGCCTACAACTATTTCGGTCTCCACAAGGAGAAGAATGGTTGGATTTTCCGTGAATTTGCGCCCAATGCCACTGCCATCCATCTGATGGGAACCTTCAACGACTGGCGCAAGGATGATCCCGCCTATGCCCTCACTCGTCTTGACGACGGCACCTGGGAAGGTAAATTCCCGGCTGACGCGATGAAGAACGGCGACCTTTTCAAGATGTTTGTGGAATGGAACGGCGGATGCGGCGAGCGCATACCGGCATACGCACGCCGTGTGGTGCAGGATGAGAACACACATATCTTCTCTGCCGAAGTCTATGATCCCGAGCATCCATACGAATTCAAGATTAAGAAATTCTCACCCGACACCAAGCCTCTCCTGATTTATGAATGTCACATAGGAATGGCCCAGAATGAGGAAGGCGTCGGCACATACGATGAATTCCGTCGTCTCACCCTTCCCCGTATTGCAAAGGACGGATACAATGCCATTCAGATCATGGCGATCCAGGAACACCCCTATTACGGCTCTTTCGGCTATCATGTAAGCAGTTTCTACGCAGCGTCCTCACGTTTCGGCACTCCCGACGATCTTAAGCGTCTCATCGATGAGGCTCATGAAATGGGAATCGCAGTTATTATGGATATCGTACATTCTCATGCGGTGAAGAATGAAGTGGAAGGTCTCGGACGCCTCGATGGAAGCTACGACCTTTATTTCTACGGCGACCATCGACGCGAGCATCCGGCATGGGATTCGCTTTGCTTTGACTATGGCAAGAATTCCGTGCTTCATTTCCTTCTCTCCAACTGCAAGTTCTGGCTTGAGGAATATAAATTCGACGGCTTCCGCTTCGATGGAGTAACCTCGATGCTCTATTATGATCATGGTTTGGGAAAAGCTTTCGGAAGTTACGGAGACTACTACGACGGCGGTCAGGATACCAACGCGCTGGTATATCTCTCGCTTGCCAATATCTTAATCCATGAAGTCAACCCGAAGGCTATCACTATTGCCGAGGAGATGAGCGGTATGCCCGGACTCGCGCTTAAATTCGACGAAGGCGGTATCGGCTTCGACTATCGTATGGCAATGGGTATCCCCGATTATTGGATCAAGATGATCAAGGAGAAGAAAGATGAGGACTGGCACCCCACCTCAATCTTCTGGGAGCTAACCAACCGTCGTGCGGATGAAAAGACCGTGAGCTATTGCGAAAGCCACGACCAGGCGCTTGTTGGCGACAAAACTATTATTTTCCGTCTGATTGACAAGGAGATGTATTGGCACATGATGGTTGGCGACAACAACTTCACAGTGGATCGCGGGATGGCTCTCCACAAGATGATACGCCTTGTGACACTCGCCACAATCAACGGTGGTTATCTCAACTTCATGGGTAACGAGTTCGGACATCCCGAATGGATCGACTTCCCGCGCGAAGGTAACGGCTGGAGTTATAAGTATGCTCGTCGTCAATGGGATCTCGTGGATCGCGAAGATCTCAAATATAAGTTCCTCAATGCTTTCGACAACGCGATGGTGGAGGTGGTTTCCAAGAAATATAATTTCCAGTCTCTGCCCGTTGAGAAACTTTGGGAGAAAGATGATGACCAGGTTCTTACATTCAAGCGTGGAGAGCTTGTATTCGTGTTCAACTGGAGCCCCAACAAATCCTTCACTGACTACGGCTTCCTGGCACCTTCCGGTGAGTATGAGGTGGTGCTCGACAGCGACAGTCCTGAATTCGGTGGCTATGGAAACGTTGATGACAGCGTGCATCATTTCACTTCTCCCGATCCTCTTTACTCCCCCTCGGGTAAAGGTTGGCTGAAGCTTTACATTCCGGCCCGCACTGCCATGGTGCTCCGTTTTGTGAAGGCTGCCCCCAAGAAAGCCGCAGCAAAAAAGACGACCGCAACTAAGAAAACCTCAACCGCAAAGAAAACTGCAACCGGTAAAAAAACAGCAACGGAGAAGGAATGAAGAAGATTATTGTAGCAATCGACGGTTATTCCTCCTCGGGTAAATCCACCATGGCCCGCGATCTGGCCCGCCGCATAGGATATGTATATGTGGATTCCGGTGCGATGTATCGCGCTGTCACCCTTTATGCCTTGCGTCATGGGATGGTGGTTGACGGACATCTCGACATCGACGCGCTCGTGAAGGATCTTCCGGAAATCGGAATCTCCTTCCGGGCCGCGGGAGACGACGGCGTGCAGCACACCCTTCTCAATGGCGAGGATGTGGAGAAAGAGATACGCACCATGGAGGTGAGCGGCATGGTTTCGCCAGTGGCTGCGGTGCCTGAAGTTCGCCATAGGCTCACGGAGCTTCAGCGTGGTTTCGGTCGTGACCGCGGAATCGTGATGGATGGACGCGATATCGGTACCACTGTGTTTCCGGATGCTGAGCTGAAGGTATTTGTGGATGCCTCTGCGGAGGTAAGGGCACACCGCCGTGTTAAGGAACTTCTGGAAAAGGGTGAGATCACCGATTATGAATCCGTGCTTGCCAACATACGGGAACGCGATCGTATCGACACCACACGAAAGGAGTCTCCTCTTAAAAAGGCGGAGGATGCCGTAGTGCTCGACAACGACCGCATGACCATCCCCCAACAGATGGATTGGCTCATGGAGAAGTTCGCGGAGAGAACGAAAAATAACTGATTTATGCCTGTAATAGAAATTGACGAAAACTCCGGATTCTGTTTCGGAGTGGTAAATGCGATAGATAAAGCGGAGGCGGAGCTTGGACGCTCCTCCTCCCTTTATTGCCTTGGCGATATTGTGCATAATGCCTCTGAGGTGGAACGCCTGCGATTGAGAGGTCTGGCTACAATCACTCATGATGACATGCTTAATCTCAAAGATGCCACGGTGCTTCTCCGCGCTCATGGAGAACCTCCTTCTACCTATGAGATCGCGCGCCGCAACAATATCACAGTGATTGACGCTACCTGTCCGGTGGTGCTCCAGCTTCAGAAACGCATCAAGAAAGCTTATACCGAAAGTCGCGACCGACTACGGGCCGGAGAGATTGACGCAATGCCTCTGATCCTAATTTATGGGAAAGAGGGACATGCGGAAGTTAATGGACTGGTAGGCCAGACAGAGGGGAATGCGGTGGTGATACAGAAACCGGAAGATCTTGAAGCGCTTGATTTCTCCCGCGACATTCTCCTTTATTCACAGACTACCAAATCGCTGGATGGCTTCCGCGAGATTGTGGCCGAAATCAAGAAGCGGAAAGAAGAAGGTGAATTCCATTATTTCGACACTATATGCCGTCAGGTGGCAAGCAGGCTTGACAAACTTCGAGATTTCGCCGCTTCACACGATGCGGTGGTATTTGTATGTGGAGCAAAGAGCTCCAACGGCAAGGTGCTATTTGAAGAATGTCGGAAAGTGAATCCCGACACAGTGATGGTGTCGGATGAAAATGATTTTGATCCCGGTCGCCTTAAAGGAGCTGAAAGGATTGGAATCTGTGGTGCCACTTCCACTCCGAGATGGCTTATGCAGAAGATAGCAGATAAAATAGCCGGTTATCATAAATTGAATGTAAAATAATGATAAATGAAAATGAACATGAACGTGATGAGCGATTCATGAGAATGGCATTGGCTGAAGCTATGGAAGCCTATGAAGCCGGTGAGATTCCGATTGGGGCCGTAGTAACGGTAAACGGTCGGGTCATTGCCCGTGGACATAACCTTACAGAAACACTTAAAGACGTGACAGCCCATGCCGAGATGCTTGCCATTACTGCAGCTGCAGAAAATTTAGGAGGGAAATATCTTCCTGACTGCACATTATATGTCACGGTAGAACCGTGCCCAATGTGTGCCGGAGCCTTGGGCTGGAGTCAGATCGGGCGAATAGTATATGGAACTTCCGATCCCAAGCGGGGATGCTTCTCCTATTACCGCCCCGATCGACTCCCCTTGCACCCGAAGACAAACGTTACCTCCGGTGTGCTTGAGGAGGAATGTAAGGGAATCATGCAGGATTTTTTCAAACGCCTCAGAGGGAAGAATTAAGAAAAACCCGGGAATAGGATGCAGATTAGAGGAAAGAAAAATCGGGAAGGAATTCAGATTGAAGGAAAGAAAAATCGGGAAGGGATTCAGATTGGAGGAGCGGATTCGAAAAAGGACCGGGATTCGAGGGAAAGGATTAGGAAAAGCGGAAATAATTTATTAAATTTGCGATATAAAGATACCGGGGCACATATCCTCGTATCTAACGCAAATCTATCACTTTCTTTTCTAACCCTTACTTAAATGGAACTCAAAGATAAAATCAAGGGAGCTCTGTATGGCATGGCTCTGGGCGATTCCTTAGGTTTAGGCACAATTTACATGACTCGCCGGGAGATAAAATCCTATTATCCTGATGGCCTGACTCGTCATAATCAATTTATCCGCGATATGCACCGTTCGATGTATCATCCCGGAGAATGGACCGGTAACACGGAGGTGATCCTCCGGATTCTCGACCCTATTCTTGCTGATGAACGAATCGATCTCCAACATATTGCCGGGTCATTAAAGAGATGGTATGATGAAGGTCCTGTCGATCTTGCTACGCCCTACCGTTTTGTGATTCCGGCTACTGGATGGGTGAAAGACCCCAAGGCTGTGAGCCACCGCACCTGGCGTTCGAACCATATACTCGATGCCTCCAACGAAGCTCTTCTGCGCTCTCTTATAATCGGTATTTTTGCCCGGAATAATCTTGAGGTCGCTGATATTTCTCGTTCATTAGTTAATATCACACACGATGACAGTCGCTGTGTGGCTACTACTGCCGTGGCGGCCCTATATGCAAAGAGCTTTCTGAATGAGGAGTCTGAACCATCCTACCAAACGATCGTGCAGTTCGCTCGCGAAATTGATGAGCGGGCTCTTGAATTTATTCGCCTTGCCCACGACGGAGATCTACTCGATTTCCGTATCGATGATGAAGCCACTTGGTGGTATAGCCGAAAATCGTTGGGCGTTGTGTTATGGGCTTTATGGAATTGTCCCGCCCCATCTGATATTCTCCATACTCTGGTAAATGCCGGTGGAGATACCAACGCAAACGCGTCCTTAGCTATGATGCTTGCAGGCCTTCGGGATGGATATCAGGCTCTCCCCGACATTAAAAATGATATCATCGGGAAGGAACGGCTTGACGATTATGCGGAAAGGCTCACAGGTCTTGTGGAGACACTTCGCGCGAGAAAATAGATCGTGAATATACTCGCAGTGTACGATAGATAACACGATTTCCTCTTAATACAATACCATTTTTAAATACAATACAATCAAAATTGAATCAATGATCAGATATTGGGTTGAGGCGATGCGGCTCCGCACATTGCCGGTGTCGGTGGCCGGAGTGCTGTCGGGCACAGCTTGCGCGATATTCAACGGAGGGTTTAACGCCCTCCCCTTTTTTATATGTATGCTTTTTGCAATAATATCGCAGGTGATTTCCAACTTCGCCAATGAATATTTCGACTTCAAAAACGGTCTCGACCGCAAAGGGAGAGCCGGGTTCCGAAGAGGTGTCACCGAAGGCGACATAAGTCCGCAAGGAATGAAACGGGCTATAATGATCCTTTTAATTATTGATGGTCTGATCGGATGCTCACTTATTTATTGGGGTGGCTGGTTGATGCTCCCTTTCGGCATAGCTATAGCTCTCTTCGCTTTCGGTTATTCCACCGGACCTTGGCCACTGTCGCATCATGGACTCGGAGAGGTGGCCGTTATAATATTCTTCGGAATCGTGCCGGTATGTCTGACAGATTATGTGCAGACCGGGCATATAGAGAATCTTCTGACCCTCTCCCTCCCTGTAGGCTTCGCTATCGGATTGATGGGATCCAATGTATTGATAGTAAATAATTATCGCGATGTGGAGGATGACCGTGCAGTGGGTAAACACACCACGGTCGTTATATTCGGTCGCAAGACCATGAGCTCGGTATATTTCTTCAACGGTGTGGTGGCTTGTCTGCTTCTTATCTGGGTCACTATCGGACGATTCAATATCCTTTGGCAGGCGGGAACGCTTCTATACCTCAACTTCCATTATCTTCTCTGGAGACGCATGCAGGCATCCGAAGGATCTGAATTGAATCCTCTTTTAGGAAAGACGGCGATGTTGATGTTCGCCGCCTCGTTATGGCTTCTTGTGGTAGTAACCATCGGCTGAAGATAACTCTCCATAACTCGGGTTAAAAATAATTGGAGCTGAAGGAGAGATTTCCTAATTTTGCAGAGAAAAATTTGAAAATATGGCAGAACAAAGATATAACCGTAAACCGAAAGTTGAACCGATACTTCAGGATCCTACCGGCAAGCTCCCACCTCATGACACGGAGCTGGAAGAGGTGGTGCTCGGGGCGCTCATGCTTGAGAAAGATGCCTATATGAATGTGAGCGATATCCTGACTCCGGATGCTTTCTACGACCCGCGCAACCAGAAAATCTATGAAGCAATAGCGTCGTTGGGCTTCAACCAGCGTCCTATTGACATGATGACCGTGACCGAGCAGCTGCGCCGCAACGGCACCCTGCAGGAGGTGGGAGGAGCGATTCGTATCACCGAGCTTACAGGTCGAGTATATTCGGCGGCTAACGTGGAATTTCATGCCAAGATAATTGCTCAGAAATTCCTTGCACGCCGTCTCATATCCTTCGCCACCAAGATCGAGACAGAAGCCTACGATGAAAGCAATGATGTGGACGATCTCCTTCAGAACGCCGAAGGTCAGATTTTTGAGATCTCTCAGATGCATCTGAAAAGAGAGGTGACGCAGATCGATCCGGTCCTCAACCTTGCCTTAGAGCAGATCCAGACAGCGGCAAACTCAGAATCCGGGCTATCGGGTCTCCGCACCGGATATACCGACCTCGACCGGATGACATCAGGCTGGCAGAGCTCCGACCTTATCATTATCGCTGCCCGTCCTGCGATGGGAAAGACGGCATTTGTGCTGTCGATGGCCAAGAACATGGCTATCGACTATTCCATACCTGTGGCTATCTTCACTCTCGAGATGGCTAATGTGCAGCTTGTGAAGCGTCTCATATCCAATGTGGCTGATCTTAACGGTGAGCAGATAAAGAGCGGAAATCTTAGTGCCGAGGATTGGGACCGCCTGAACACACGCCTGGCTTCAGTGTATAGCGCCCCTCTTTATCTTGACGAGACTCCCGGTCTATCCATCACGGAGCTGCGTACCAAGGCTCGCCGGTTGGTGAGAGAACGTGGCGTGAAGATGATCATGATCGACTATCTGCAGCTCATGACAGCATCCGGAATGAAATTGGGGTCGCGCGAGCAAGAGGTATCGACCATCTCCCGTTCGCTCAAAGGTCTTGCCAAGGAACTTAATATACCGATCATCGCTTTGTCGCAGCTTAACCGTTCCACCGAGACCCGTGAGGACAAACGACCCGTGCTTTCCGACCTCCGTGAATCAGGAGCCATCGAGCAGGATGCCGATATAGTTTGCTTCATACACCGTCCGGAATATTATACCAAGAGCTCCGAGGATGAGCATGGCAACGATATCCGGGGTATGGCTGAGCTCATAGTTGCCAAGCACCGTTCGGGCGCGGTAGGCGACGTTAAATTGCGTTTTGTGTCGAAGTTCGCGCGTTTTGAGAATTGGGATGAGGGATACAGGCTGATGCAGGAGGCTTTCGACAATGTGGAGACGGTTAGGGTGACAAGCAAGTCGAATGGTTCCGACACCCCTTCAGGCGAAGGATTCAATTTCGCTCAGGCGTTCGGAGCGGGTGTAAAAAATAATCCCGGCCCAGACTTGATGCCGGGACCGGGAGAAAGCGAAGTGCCTTTCTAATTCCAATTCAAAAATTCTTTTGGGAAATATAATTAATCACTTTTCCGGTCAGAAAATTCTCTTGGAAATATAACTAATGATTCCAGTCAGAAAATTCTTTTGGAGACCTTTCCATTCTTTTTGACAATAACAATCTCACCGGGTCGAGGCTCGGTGATTTTTATACCTTGAAGCGTGAAATATTCAGGATTGCCATTAATAACAACAGCATCGGCTTCTATCGACTCTACACCTGAAGGCAAATTATAGGATGGAGTAAACACCACATCACCATTCTTTACAGCAGCCTTATAACATTGTATCGATCCCTGGGGAAATATTACATTCACCCAGCGGCTGTCGTCTATTTCGAAATCATCATAATCTTCATCTTGCTGATCTGGAGTTTCGTTGGGAGTGGATGGAGATACATCTTTCTTCATGCTCCATCTGCCCCCTCCGGTGTAATCGAGATCGCAATACGCCAAGGTGCAGGTATAGGTTCCATCGGGCATATAATCCGGAATCGGAAGTGTGAACCCGACAAAGCCGTATAACACTCCAATTTCTTGTCCGACGATGCCGAATGAGATATATGCTTCATCAGTTGCATCACTTCGGAATAGCAGGCCCATTGCTGTATTTTCCCTTAATTCCGATGGACCATAATTATACACTCCATCCGGGCATAAGTCTCCTATCACATCCCCACATAAATATGTTTCTGAAGTGTCAATTCCCATATCTCCAACCCCAAATAGATGAGCATACCATTGATCTTCTCCATTTGGAACAAGCTCTCCGGAATCGTTCTTTGCCGGAGTTATTCCAAGAATAGCATCCTGCATAAAATTGAACCCTGAGTTATCACCTGATCCACCTATTCCCTGATTAAAGGGATCGAGCGCACTGAGAAGATAATAACCATCGCTGAGTCCTCCCCAACCCCAGTTGATATGGAAAAAACCGTCAGTGTCATAGCCATCGCAGACAAAGCTATGACCGCCCTCTCTGCTTTGACCGTCAAGAATCACGGGACCATCCTCTTTTAAAGACCGATATATCATGATCTCCCATTCCTCCAGAGTGTAATAATCGCGCAGCAGATAACGTAGTTTACTCTTGTCATAACGGAAATAGTTGCCTAAAGCGGGAGCCACGAACCCCGAGAGCGCTCCGCTTGCGGATGTTCCATAGTTCATCTCCACACCAATTCCGCAACTGCGCATAAGGGTTGCTACAGCATCGGCCTGCTCCTGGGAATATTCACCCTCACTGTAAGTGTCAAGCATATTCGACCAATCATAAGAAGTTTTAGAGTAATTCACTCTAAGAATCTGTCGATTCCATGAATAGGAGCTCACTCCTTCTCCTGTTTCAGGCCATTCATGATATTTCATTACCTGAGCCATAGAAGTAGCGACACAACCTGTATAACATCTCTGACCGTCATTCTGAACTTTGGGACACTTATCATTATAAGGTGCATCCTGACTCCATTGCGTAGTACACAAAGGCGCGATCTTCGCGAATTCCTCCCGGTGTGCCGCATCATAGGAAGCAGCTGCTTCTCCATCTCTTATCAAAGCGATTTCTTCTGATAATGTAGCAAGCCATGACTCAAATGCCGGAGGAAGATTTTCTGCATCGTATTTAACTTCCGAATAGCCGAGTACCGGAGCAGTCTCATCATCTGCCGACAAGACAACAAATCCGGAGGAGGTTTCAAAAACATATATGGCGGCAATATTATCCGACACGACTGTACGAGTAAGCTTAGGTTTTTCTGCCAGCGAGGAATAAACCTTGTAAGGCCTGAAGCCACCGGCTCTTTCCAATGCTTTATCCGGAGTTATCGGAGCACCTGCAGCAGACAAAACTGTCATCGAAGCCGCCATTACGGAAAGGAATCTTATTTTCATGGTTGGTTAACTTGGTTTTATTTTACGAAATTAATAAAAAAGCCGGAGAATATCAAATCAGAATTATAACAAATCACCATAAAGGATCCATCTTCCGAGGCAAGAAAAAAGTCGCTCAGCGATTTTAGAATCACTGAGCGACAACTGGTTATAATCCTATGGATTAACTAAAAAGAATCGGTTTTTTACGATTATTCTGCAATCATCTTAACCACCTTGTTACCCTGTTTTTTGATCACGAGCTGACCAGCCTCAGGATTATTAACTTCCATACCCTGGAGGTTATAATATTTAACAGGTGCGTTAGTATTGTCAACAAGGATATCATTTACACCTGCAGACCAACCTTCGGGCATAGTGATGATAAATT
Organism: uncultured Porphyromonadaceae bacterium; assembly: GCA_947177405.1. Taxonomy (GTDB): domain Bacteria; phylum Bacteroidota; class Bacteroidia; order Bacteroidales; family Muribaculaceae; genus Lepagella. Next base: position 24,681 of record CAMWUJ010000012.1, read on the forward strand.
TCTTGTTGTAAAGTTCCTGAGAACTATCTTCCCAGTTGAAGAGACCCATATTGATAGAGATACTATCTACAAGACCTGCGAAAGTGATCACATCGCCTTTAACGCTACCACATTCATCCTCACCAAATTCCTCGCCAAGTTCCTCTTTTGTGAAAACTTCATCACTCTCGAAATCCTGTGCATAGTAGAAAGCGGAAACGTAAGTGGATAAGCCGAAGAAATATCCGAAGGGACTATCTGCAGTCCAACCATATTCAGGAGCAACCTCCTCAACAAATACGCCGTTATAAAGTTTACGACCAAACATGATCATAGGAGCTGTGGGGCAAGAAACATCAAAACGGATTTCACCCTCAGCAAGATACTTCACATCGCTGAATTTGCCTCCATAAGGATCTACGAGACGATACACACCGTCTTCAGTTGTGCTTCTCTGAACCGGGCAAGACCATGATCCATTTTCAGTCAAGAAGTTATCAACAATTGTAGCTTCACCGATGTTCTCCCAGCCTGTATTGTCGAGTGTCTCGGGGAATTTATAGAGTTGCATCACGTAGCCGAAGCAAGGAGGTTTAGAATAGGTAAGGATAAGATCCGGGTGATTCTCAAGAGGAGCACACTCTCTGAATACATCAGCATTACCATATTTGGGAACAAAATTACCATCACCCTGATATTCGAATACCAATGGCTCATCAACAGCCTCAAGCATACGATCTGCATTTACGATATAGTGACGGAACATAGGAGTCACATTATCAGTAATAGGATTACCATCGGGGTCTGTACCGCTCCAAGATTCAGTCGGGCCAACCTGCTGATTAGGAATTGAGATTGTTCCGGCAGCGGCATCAACCTCTATCTTAAGGTTTGCAAGACCGTTGAGGGTAACCATTTGACCGGTTTTTCCATCAGCATTAAGAAGGATCTCAAATCCACCATCAAGAAACATACCGTTAGTAGCGTCAACCCACTCCAAAGAGTAAACACCTTCTAATCCACCGGGCACACTTGCTCTTGTTCCTTCTGCTTTGGCAGCTTTTAAAGGACTTTCTGTTATGGCAGAAAAATCAACTTTAAGATCTTTTGTTGATTCAAGAGTCCACTCAGCTTTATTTAAGCCGGCGTGACGTTCTGACAAAATTCCGGCTGAAGCAGAAAGAGTCATTGCTGCAGTCAGGCCCATCAAAGCGTAAACTTTCTTCATAATTTTAGAATTATAGTTTTATATTCGTACGTTAGGGCAGTTCATAAATTTTTATTTCCTCCCCTTGATACCTGCAAATTTACAAACTAATTTTTATAAAAGCAATTTTTTATATAAATTTTTCTAATAAAAAATACAATTTGTTAATTCAATTTTTATTGAAAAGAAAGGAGGAGAAGTTTTTATCACTTCTCCTCCTATTATAAATATTTAAAGATAGATTTCGTCTTATCTAACAGTGATTACCAAATAACTTTTGTTACTTTCTTTCCTTTTCTGACAATCACAGTCTGCCCCTTTACAGGACTTTCGATTCTCAATCCCTGTAAATTATAAATCTCTACGGGCTGATCTTCTCCATCTGCAAGAATGTCGGAAACACCGGCGCCATCGGTCACCTTGAATTTAAATCCGGAACCGATTCGAGAATAGACTCCCGAGTTCTGATATCCCATGAAGCAGGTATATGTCTCACCGATTATTCCTTGCGGGAATTCAAGTTCACAATCAAAATCATATGTTTCTCCGGCTTCCAGGATTGTCATGGGGCCTCCGTAGTTCTCTGCCACTTGCATCACGGTCCCCTCTTCGTCAAATACAAGCACATATAATGGATATGCGAATACACCGCTGTTCACATTCACCTTATCTGTGAATTTTAGAGGTTGATCGGCAAGCTTGATATAAACATCCGATTCATCTTTTTCGGCATATACTGTAAACCCTTTCTGGCGCAGAGACAATCTGCCCGGTGTGGCCTGAAGTGTTACAGTCTCTGACGCTCCGGGATAAATAAACTCCTGTCCTTCGGAATAATCAGCCACCATGAGAGTCATTTCCCGCGCCTGATTCATATACGGAGCATCCGCTGTGGCGCTAAACTGAGCATATATGGGAACTTCAAGAGTCTGGTTGGGTTCAAGATCCACTGCTACTCCGGGGGCAGAGAAAGCTGTTTTCCCTTCATAGGAAAGCACAGGAGCCACAGTAGCGGAGATCGCCACATCAAGATCATTTCGCAACGTTACATTGATTTTTGCTGTTACACCCGGATAAAGTTCAGAATCAAGTTTAACCGTGGTGACAGTCGCTATCTTATCCTTAGGGAGTTCTATTTCGTATTTGCTTCCGTTCTTGGTGAGATAAATATAGTTATTATATCGATAATCACATTTCACCGGAGTGTACTCATTGGTTTCAGCATCCACTGTAGCAAGAGTAAGTTTATATTTTCCATCCCCGAGACTGAGAGGGAAAGTAGGGAGATAAGTCGGGAAATATGTATTGGGATTAACCGTCAACATAGTTCCTGATTTTATATATTTCACCTCTGAGGGATTATTAACATTTTCTGCAATGATACCGAAATTGAATGTAAAGGTAGGACACATGGAATTCACCCAATGCACATCAGCAGTGGTAGTGGAGAATTTGATGGTAGATCCCGACATTTCTGCGGTTAATGATCCCCTCTGCTGCATGAAATTAGGCTGGGCCACAGTTCCCTCCTTTGGAGGCTGCATACCTAAGACGGCTGCCTGACGGAAATTGAATCCACCTAATCCGCCTCCCACTCCTAACGATGAAGGAGAAAGACTGCTCAGAAGAAAGTAACCGTCTGACATTCCACCCCATCCCCAGTTGAAATGGAAATATCCACTGCCGTCATAGCCATCGCATATAAATGAGTGACCACCTGCTTCGGCCGATGCTCCGCTATATACCACCGGACCAACATTCTTAAGATTATCATAGATCATCTGTTCCCATACAGTGGGGGAATAGAAATTTCGTGTGGTATAGTAAGTCCCTTTGTCATACCCAAAATAGTTTTTAAGGGCTTCGGGAATCTTCGAACTTACAGCTCCCGACATATCCGGGGTATAATCCATCTCAACTGCGTAGCCACAACATTTCATCAAGTAAGCCACTGCTGCAGCCTGATCCTCATTATATTTTCCTTTTTTATATTCATCAAGCATATTTGCCCAGTCGAACGGCTGCTTGGCAAAGTTTATCATCAGAGATTTCTTATATGTCTCTGTAGTATATTTCATGTTGCCCTGCCCTATCTCAGGATACTTGAAATAATGCATTGCCATTGCCACTGAGGTAGCCACACATCCGGTCACAGAAAGATGATCATTAATTACCGGACACTCCTGATTGTATGGAGCTGTTTGATCCCACTTCGCTTTTACCAAAGGTAGAATAGTCTCTCTTTGTGGAGAAGCAGAAGATGGTGCCTTATAAATTCCTATGTTTCGCTGATTAGCAGCTTCAATCTCTGCAGCATAACCTTCCATCCAGTCTTTCAACTGGGGAGGAATGTTATTAGGATCAAATGTAACATCATCGGCATAGCCCAATAATGGAGCTGCCACATCATCGGCAGAAAGGAAATAGATAGAATTTCCATTCTTGAAAAGATAAAGAGCGGGGGAATTATTTTCTGTGTTTTGCGTATAGACCAATTTAAGGGAAGCCTTATTTTTAGCCACCACTTTCGAAGGCCCTTTTGGATCCAGTCTCTCCAATGACTGTTCCGGACTCAATGGAGCTGCCAGAAGACCTAAGGAGAAGGAAAGACATCCCAAAGTCAAGTATAAATTCTTTTTCATATTAAGGTTCGGATATATTATGAATAAAATGATTGAATTAGCTCTACATTTTGCAACAAAGATAACATTATTTTAAATAAATTGCAAAATTCAGATAAAAAAATTGAATAATCAGCTAACAAAAACAGCGTGAGTATTAACCCACGCTGTTTTATCTTATCTTTAAAGGATACTGAAATTATTTAAGCTGATCCTTAACCAGGTCATTATAGGAAGTCTCGGCATAAGGAATCACGAATCTCCAACCGTTGCCATAGGAGGTCTCATAAGTTCCCTTGTAAGCATCTACCCAGTTATTGGAAGAAGTGTCACCCTCAACCCAAATTTCACGAACGCAAGGAATATTCCAGCGTTTGAAAGAGAACCAGTTGTCACCTTCGCCCCAAAGTTCGAGACGACGATATTTGCGCACCTCATCCTGAACATCTTCCTTGGAAGATGCAGTACAGGTATATCCTTCGATACGTTTTGAATTCAATTCCTCAAGAAGAGTCTTGGCTTCAGAAAGGTTTCCGAGCTCAATAGCTGCCTCAGCCTGATTAAGAAGCATCTCCGCACCACGCAGGAAAGGATGCTGGGAGGCACCCATATCTTCTGTATAAGACCAGAACTTAGCCTGACCTCCGAATGGAACGCGAGTTCCATCTACAGCCTTAGAAGCATTCTTGTACCATGTTGAACGACGGATTGCATTGCCTGCATCTGCATCCGATAATAATGTATTCAGTGAGTAACCACCTGAGAAGCCTTCGGGGGTATTATGCTGAATCCAGAGCTGTGCGGCAGCAGACATATTCTGGTTGGTACCGAATGTAGTCATACGGTCTTTAAAGATATATTTAGTATCCCAGAAATCTTCAGGTTTTATCTTGAAATCTACATATTTATTAGCCACCTCAGGAGTGAAGAATAATTCCAGTCGGATATCATTGGGATGTTTGTCATACATCTCCTTATAGAGCTTATAGCTGATCGCACCTGAACCGGCCCAGTCGTAAGCAGTGGCATAGTCACCGTTAGCGGTGAATGACGCACCCCATGAATGATAACCGTTCCAATCGGGACTGGGGTCGTTATACCACATCCACTCACCGTTAGGATCGGCAAAACCCTTTTTAAAGTCATCAGCCGACATAATAGGATATGAAGCACGAGCGGCCTTTGCCATATCGTATGCTTTCTGCCAATCATGATTGATCAGGGCGATACGAGAATAAAGACCCTGCGCGATGCTGAGATCCGGTTCGAAACCGTTGGATCGTGACACACCTGCAGCAGTACCGGTATAATAACCGATAGCCTCATCAAGATCAGAATATATCTGCTTCATGCAATCTTCATAGGTGCTTAAAGGAAGGGCTTCAGTACCGGGCTCATCTCTCAAGATAAAGCAGAGTTCCTGACCATTCTTTGAATCCTCGTAACGAGGTCCGTAAACCTGCATAAGACGGATATACGCGTGAGCACGGATTGTCAAAGTCTGTGCCTTGATGAAATCACGCTGGTCAACATTTTCCGTATTATTATCAATGTATTTGAGGATAGTGTTACACTGATTGAGCAGAAGGTAGCCGTACATCCATGCATATGCCGCCGGAGTGCGGTTGTCCATACTCATCTGAGGCCACAACTGAGCCTGAGGCTGATAACCATAGAGCCATGTGAAGCAAGCATCCTGACTTGGGGAGTCTCCATAATAAGTCTGGAAATATGCTTCTCCGTTGGCATAGCGGTCATATTCTCTATAGAGTCCGAAATACATCACCTGACATGTACCGTAAAGAGCGGCACGAGCGGCTTCGATTGATTCTCCAATCTGATAGTCGGAAACCTGGTCGATTGGGGGTTGGTCGAGATAACTGGAACTACAGGAAGAAAGAACTCCTGCGGCAGTCAGCGCCAACAAACCTTTCTTTATATAATTTTTCATATTATTCGAATTGCTATTAGGAATTAGAATTTAGCAGTGAGCTGGAAAGTATATACACGCGCAGGAACGTAGTAATTACCCTGACGACCGCTGAAGCTATACTGGGGGTTCATACCCTTGCGCTTGGTAGCATAGAACACATTATCCATCGAAAAGCCGATGTTGATGTTCTGGAGCTTCATAGCCGATACCCATTTCTGGGGAAGGTCGTAAGATACGTTAAGATTCTTGAACACGAGGTAGCTTGCATCGGTGAGCCAACGTGACAGTGAACCATTGTTCTCCGCAGATCTCTGAGCATTTAGCTGCGGAATTGCATCTTTGTCGAAGTCGGAGGCATTAGCCACATAAGCATTATATGTCTTACCATTGAAAGTAACTTCTGTCATTTCGTGGTCGGCCATTCCGGCAGGTTTTTCTACCCAAGAATTAAGAAGGTCTTTGTGCAGTGCACTTGCCTCGCTGGAACACATCATAAGACTTGCATAGTTTGAATCATATACCTTTCCGCCAAGGCTGTATGTGAACAACATGCCAAGCTTAATACCCTTCCAAGAGAAATTAGTGCCGAATGAACCATAGCATACGGGAGAGGGATCACCGAGAACTTTTCTTGTAGCATAACTCGGAGTGTTAGTATAGAATTTCTGTGATCCGTCAGGCTGATTCACTACGAGAAGAGTTCCTTCATTTGAAGCGTTTGCAAGATAGGTCTGGAATGTTGAAAGATTCTGTGTAGGAACATTGTTCTCATCCCAAGTGGTGAACTGGGGAGATGAGGGATCCATCTCATATACAGATTGTCCGGTAGTCATATCAACACCTGCCCATTCAGAACCATAGAAAGCATAGAGGTTCTTGCCGAGGAACCAGCTGTTGCCGGGTTCATCATGGCCGAGAGGAAGCTTGACAATCTTATTCTTGTTGAATGTTGCATCAACTGTGAAGTTCCAATAGAAGTCTCTGTTGCGCAAGATATCAACTGCGAAAGAGAGCTCCCAACCAATATTCTGCATCGTACCGATATTGCTCTTTATAGTCGGGTTGTAACCCAAACCTCCGGATGAATAGATCGAACCTCCGGAAAGAGGTTTAACCACGTTGAAGATAAGGTCGGTGTTGCGTCTGTTATAATAACCGATGCTGAAATTGAATCTGTCGTTGAAGAGCGAACCTTCAAGAGCGATATCGAATGTCTTTGCAGACTCCCATTTCAGATTATCTGAGGCACGGTTAACAGGGAGAAGAGAATTGACCGGACCGTAAGTGATGATATCATAAATTGTGTAGTATGCGTATGCACCTGCAGAACCATCGTTACCTACAGAACCGTATGCCGCACGCAGTTTGAGATAATCAACCCAGTTGAGATTCTGCATGAATTTCTCTTTGCTGATAATCCATGAAGCACCTACCGACCAGAAGTTACCCCAGCGAATACCTTTTTCAAAATAAGAGGAACCGTCGCGACGGAAAGAAACCTCACCGAAGTATTGCTGATTGTAGTTATAACGTGCACGACCGAGATAAGACTCTGAACAGAGTTTAAGGAAAGACTGAGAAGCCGGCTGAGTATCTGAGAAGTTGGAAAGTGAGTAGATTTCGGGGAGAAGCTGATCCTGAACCTGAATAGAGTGATTTTCCTCTGAATATTCATAATTCTCATGGTCAAGAAGCACGTCAATGCTATGGTCGCCATAAGAGTGATTCCAAGTCAAGGTCTGCATGAAGGTATGGCTGTTAACGGCGTAGTCTCTCTGATACATACGACCGTTCATAGTCTCAGCAGAACCATTTAAGTTGTTGTTATATTCCCAGCTACCGGTCTTGTCGCGGTGAATGCTACCGCGAACTGTGAGCTCGAAACCATAAGGGATGATGGCTGTTCCAAACATTGAACCATCTACTACGAGAGCCTGCGCCTGCTTCTTGTCAAGGCGAGTGGTCCATGCCACGTTGGCACCCTGTGCACCAAGATAATTGGATGTGTTGTAAAGAGGAGCACCGTTGGTACCACGAAGGATTTCACCTGTCTCGGGGTCATGGGCATACACAGGATAGATAGGAGCAATAGTCTGAACGTTGAACGGGTTAGTAACCAAGCCTTCACTTGAAGTGGATGTGATACCGAGGCTGTTGGTGCTATAGTTGGCAGAGAGGTTCAAACCTGTACGAAAATAGCTTGCAGGCTGGAAATTAGCATTTACACGAGCATTGAATCTTTCAAAATCAGTGCAGATCATGTAACCGTTCTCCTTAAGATAACCCACAGATGCGAAGAGATCATGCTTCTCGCCTGAGTTGGCGGCATTGATATTATATTCCTGACGGTAGCCTGTCTGAGACACCGCATCCCACCAATCAAGGTCGGTATATCCCGGAAGAGGATTGCCACCTATGAATTGACCATCTGAATTGAAAAGCTCGGAAGCGGGCTTGCCATAGATATTTGCGCTTGCATAAGAGAAGAAGCTATTTTGGAACTGAGCGATAGCGGCATCTCTTGATGTGCCCTTATACATTTCACCATTTACGAGACCTGTAAAGAAAGTCTGCATGAACTGGTTGGCATCGAGACGATCATAGAAAGGAAGACCGCGGGTATAACCACCCTGACGGATCTGAAGAGTGACATCAACTTTATCTCCCTTCTTGGCACGTTTGGTAGTGATGAGGATCACACCATTTGCACCACGGTTACCATAAAGTGCACAAGATGCAGCATCCTTAAGTACGGACATTGATTCAATGTCGGCAGGATTAAGGTCGGCGATAGATCCTTCGAACACGATACCATCCACAACATATAGAGGTGAAGAGGAACCTGTCACGGAGCTGAAACCACGAATAAGAATCGAGGGAGAAGAACCGGGATAACCCACGGAGTTGTTCACCTGCACACCGGGAGCATTACCCTCCAGAGCGGCTGTAACAGAAGTTACAGGACGATCCTCAATCTCCTTTGAGCCTACCACAGCTACAGAACCTGTAAGAGATTCCTTGTTAGCTGTACCATAAGCAACCACCACAAGGTCGTCAAGGTTCTGCTCAGTGGAAACGAGTTTGATAGTCATGTTGTTGGTTAGATGCACTGTCTGTTCCGCATAACCGACGTAGCTCACTTTAGCGCGCTTCACGTTGGCAGGAACAGAGATTGTATACTTACCATCAATGTCGGTGGCTGCTCCATTGCCGCCGCCGATCGGCATGATGGTAGCGCCTATCAACGGTTCGTTGGTAGAGGCGTCAACCACTGTGCCGTGATAGGTGGTCTGTGCCATAGCGGCCCAGCTACACGCTACCAGCGTCATCATGATTAAAAACAGTTTTCTCATACTTTGATAATTTAGAGATAAGTTATAATAGTATTATGTTAGTCGTTGTCACAATTGCCCCTGCTGGAACGTCTCTATTTTAGGGGAAGGTGTCGTCAACCTTATAATTCAACCTGATTTTCAATTAATTGAATGTGATGATTCGTTAATTTAGTGTTTGATTTGAAATCGTTTATGCATCCGAGACTTCAATTATTCTCTCCTTACTTTCGCAAATTTAATATTCTTTATCGAAAATATCAAAAAAATGTAAAAATTTTTTAAAATAAATTTTTTAAGACCGCTAATTTCTTTTCGATACCAATTTTTGAAAGATATTTCCCTCTTTTCCTTTTCTTTTTGTTAGACTTCCTCTCAAAAGGAGATTATATTGAACTAAGGTGCAGCCTCTCCCGGGTAGAGGGCTGCTCTTACCCTCCCCTTAGAAGATTACCGGTTGGCGATAATAAAAAAACCGTGAGTTCGAGTTTAGTCGAACTCACGGTTATAAAATAATATTTTATTTATTGAAATTCTTAATATATTCTTCAATCTGAGGTTTCAACAAAGGTAAATCTTCTGAGTAAACATTATACAATTGATGTGCCTCTATCTGATAATATCCATGAACTAAAATATGTCGCATTTTAATTATAAACTTCCATGGAGTCTGAGGATGAGAATTGATAAAATCTGATGTCAACATATAAGCTGCTTCCCCTATAATTTCAATATTTTTTACAACAGCAAAATATAACATCGGATTTTCTTCAAGTTCTTCCGGTGCTTTTCCTTTCATAAATTTATTAACATTATTTATGGCTTCAAGAATATGATGAAGGCGTAAAAGGTCTTTTTCAGATTCTCTCATAAATTAAAATTTTATCACGATTAATATTTTCTCGAATAAACGGATATACACCTCCTGCCGGGACAAGATCAACTTTCCTATTCAATAAACTTTCTAATGAGAGAATAATTTGTGCATGCTTAAATAATCCAATCTTTGCATCTTTCTCAAACTCAACTAATATGTCCACATCACTATCCTCTCTTTCCTCTCCTCTTGCATAGGATCCGAAGAGCCATGCCTTTGACACGGGCTGCTTTGAGAAAAAAGATCGTAGGGATTCAAGATTAACCATATAAAACACTTTAAGTTACTATGCAAAGTTATAAATTATATCCGAAATTAACAACAATATTACTCTCCTTGATCCTGAGGCTCTTTGGGAAGAGTGAAATGCAGTAGTGCCCATCCGAGGATTCCGGCAAGAAGCGATCCGACAAGGATACCGAGTTTGGCATCGTTGAGAAGGAGCGACATCACAGGATCACCTCCTCCGAAGGAGAGGTTGGCGATGAAAAGAGATACCGTGAATCCTATACCTCCCAATAATGCTACTGAACCCAGACTCCACCATGTTGATCCCTCCGGAAGCTTCGACCATTTAAGAGCTATGGCAAGAGCTGAAAATGTGAATATTCCCAAAAATTTACCGGCAATCAAGGCTACGATGATTGCAGGCGCAATCCCGTGGAAGAGCTGAGACACCTCCATATCCCCGAAATATATACCGGCGTTAGCGAAAGCAAAGATCGGGATGATCAGATAGTTCACCAAAGGATGAAGGGAATCCTCCATATCCTGCAAAGGAGATATCACTTTATCCGACGACGACTCTATCTCCTTGAGCCAGTTCATCTGGTCTTTGTTGAGTATTGTCCTGGAATTAAGGGCCTCATCATCCTCATGAGCGAAGTATGATATATTCTTTCGGATATTCTGCACATATTTCTTAGGGGCATATACCGGCTTGGCGGGAACACAAAAAGCCACAAGTACTCCTGCGATAGTGGGATGAATACCGGCGTTGAGGAAGCAGAACCATACTCCCGCTCCTATTATAACATAGAAGAGTTTTGACTGGATACCGGCTTTTCCTCCCAAAAAGAGAACCAGAAGGCAGATGGCTGCATATATAAGCAGCATATAGTCAATATGGGAACTGTAGAAAATGGCTATCACAAGAATACCGCCTATATCATCCACTACAGCGAGAGTGGTGAGAAATACTTTCAGACCGATCGGCACACGATTGCCAAGCATCCCGAGCACACCCAGGGAAAACGCTATATCGGTTGCCATCGGTATTGCAGCGCCTCCTGCATAAGGTGTGCCTTTAGCCATGAGCCAATAGATAATAACCGGCACAGCCATACCCCCGATTGCGCCAACTATAGGAAGCAGAGCATTGCGGAAATCCGACAACTCCCCCACCAAAACCTCTCGTTTGATTTCCAATCCCACAGAGAAGAAGAAGAGGGCCATAAGCGCATCATTGATGAAGGCCATAATCGACATCGGCTCTCCATGATGGCTGAAAAGATTGAAACCTCCCACCTGTAGCGCAATCTGATGAGTCCAGAGGGAATTATATATATCGCGAGTAAAGGGCAGATTGACTATAAGAAGAGCCAAGGCGGTAGCGGCTATAAGCACGTTTCCACCATTGGCATAGTTCTTAATCGTTTTTCTGGCAGTGTAAAATACAGAAGCCATATAGAAGTTATTTAAACTTATTTACGAATGTTAATATGCAGAGGGTAAGAATAATTAAAATGAAGAATTCAGCCATTTAATTATAAAGCTGATTCTCCATTTTAAATCTTAAATTTTACGCCGGATTAATTTCATCGCGACCGTCGAGCAGAGCGAAAAGCTGGGCGGAAGCTTCCTTAGTCTTAACTTTTTCCACCTTATCGGTCACTTCTCCATTTTCATCGGTAACGAAGGTGGTGCGTACGATACCCATATATTTCCTTCCTGCCATTTTTTTCTCCTGCCATACACCGGCAAGCTCACAAAGGGTGCCTTCGGTGTCTGAGACGAGCGGGAACTGAAGGCCGTTTTTCTCCGCAAAACGGCAATGGCTCTGGGCAGAGTCGCGGCTCACACCGATCACCTGGTAACCCATCTGATTGAAAATATCATAGTTGTCGCGGAAGTTGACAGCTTCCATTGTGCATCCGGGAGTGGAATCCTTAGGATAGAAATATATGATGAATTTCTTTCCTGGATAATTGGAAAGCTTTACCTCATTTCCATGATAATCCACACCTAACAGGTCGGGAAATTTGTCTCCAATATTCATAGCATTTACAGTTTATAGGGATTCAATTATCGTATGAACGTTTTCTAATTTTAAATACGCTTATGATCGGTTATTGGTTCAATCTCAAATAAAAAACATCCCCTTCGCCAGGCGAAGGGGAAATATATCCATGACAAATCAATCGAGTTTGAGCACGGCAAGGAACGCTTTCTGAGGCACCTCCACCGAACCGATCTGCTTCATGCGCTTCTTTCCTGCTTTCTGTTTTTCGAGGAGCTTGCGTTTACGCGAGATATCACCACCATAACATTTGGCTGTCACATCTTTACGGACAGCCTTGATAGTCTCACGCGCAATGATCTTGGCTCCGATGGCAGCCTGAATAGCGATGTCGAACTGCTGTCGCGGTATCAATTCCTTGAGTTTCTCGCACATGCGCCGTCCGAACTTCACGGCATTCGCCTCATGTGTCAGAGTGGAAAGAGCATCCACACTCTCCCCATTGAGAAGAATATCGAGTTTCACAAGTTTTGACTCGCGGAAATCATGGATATGATAATCAAAAGATGCGTAACCCTTGGATATAGATTTAAGTTTATCATAAAAGTCGATAACAATCTCACCTAAAGGCATATCGAAAGTGATCTCCATACGGTTGCCCGAAATATATTCCTGCTTCACGAGTTCTCCCCTCTTTCCGAGACAAAGGGTCATGATGGGACCGATATAATCAGCAGCGGTGATGACTGTGGCGCGGATATATGGCTCCTCAATGTGGTCGATAAGAGTAGCTTCGGGTAGTCCCGAAGGATTGTGAACCTCTGTCATGTTCCCCTTTTTGTCATATACACGATAGGAAACGTTTGGGACGGTAGTGATCACATCCATGTCGAATTCACGTCCGAGACGCTCCTGCACAATCTCCATGTGAAGCAATCCGAGGAAACCGCAGCGGAAACCGAAACCGAGGGCTGCCGACGACTCGGGCTGGAAAGTGAGTGAGGCATCGTTGAGCTGAAGCTTTTCAAGGGCTGCGCGGAGATTCTCGAAATCCTCGGTATCTATGGGATAAACGCCGGCAAACACCATAGGCTTCACCTCTTCGAATCCGGAGATGGCCTCGGAGCATGGACGAGCCACATGGGTGATGGTGTCGCCCACCTTCACCTCACGGGAATTCTTGATACCGGAAATTATATATCCCACATTTCCTGCGGAAAGCTCCTTGCGGGGAGACATATCGAGCTTGAGTACTCCTATCTCATCAGCATGGTATTCCTTGCCGGTGGCCACGAATTTCACAAAGTCGTTTGTGCGAATCGTGCCGTTCACAATCTTATAATAGGCGATGATTCCTCGAAAAGGATTGAATACGGAATCGAAAATCAGAGCCTGCAGAGGTGCCTCAGGATCTCCCTTTGGAGCGGGCACACGCTTCACAATCGCCTCCAGAATCTCATCCATACCCATACCGGTCTTACCGCTGGCGCGGATTATCTCATCATAGTCACAACCAAGAAGATCCACAATCTGGTCGGCCACTTCATCGGGCTTGGCGCTGTCGAGGTCGCATTTATTGAGCACCGGAATAATCTCAAGGTCGTTATCGATGGCCATATAGAGGTTCGAGATCGTCTGGGCCTGAATACCCTGGGATGCATCCACAATAAGAAGAGCACCCTCGCAGGCAGCAATCGAACGCGACACTTCGTAGGAGAAATCCACGTGTCCCGGAGTGTCGATAAGATTGAGAATATACTTCTCTCCCTCATGATCATATTCCATCTGTATGGCATGACTCTTTATGGTGATTCCGCGCTCACGCTCAAGATCCATATCATCGAGCACCTGCGCTTCCATATCCTTGGCCGATACGGTATTGGTGCGTTCCAGAAGGCGGTCGGCCACGGTGGACTTTCCATGATCAATATGTGCTATTATGCAGAAGTTTCTGATATTTTTCATTTGAATTTACTTTTCAAGTAAGTGTTCAAAATTAATTTATACCATATGCGAGCTTATTTTTTAGGCGATTTTGACGCGGAGTGAAGGAGCATAGCGAGCTATGTGACTGAGCGACAAGACAAAAGCGCCAAAAAAGAAGCCGCAGATAGTATAAAAGATTTCATAAACACTTACTATCGTTTAATTTTGAATACTTACTTGCTGCAAAATTAATCATTTTTTTTGATATGAAAGAGGCTGCGTCATGAATTGCACTCCAGACGCAGCCTCAGCAAGCTGTTATATTTCTATTTTATTTGCACGCATCCATCGGGCAGCGGGGCTTAATCTGCTTGAAGAAGTCGTTACCCTTATTATCCACGAGGATAAATGCGGGGAAATCCTCTACATCAATTTTCCAGATAGCCTCCATGCCGAGTTCGGGATATTCGAGAAGCTCCACATTCTTGATGGAATTCTTTGCAAGGATAGCTGCCGGACCACCTATCGAACCGAGATAGAAACCGCCATGCTTCTTACAAGCATCAGTCACCTGCTGGCTGCGGTTACCCTTGGCGATCATAACCATAGATCCACCGGCTGCCTGGAACTGATCCACGTATGGATCCATACGTCCTGCAGTGGTCGGGCCGAATGATCCTGAAGGCATTCCCTCGGGCTTCTTGGCAGGACCCGCATAATAGATGGGATGATCCTTAAGATACTGAGGCATGGGCTCGCCGGCATCAAGACGCTCCTTGATCTTTGCATGGGCGATGTCGCGTCCCACTATGATTGTGCCATTAAGCGACAGACGGGTGGAAACGGGATATTTGTCAAGAGTGGCGAGAATCTCTTCCATAGGCTGATTAAGATCGATCTTCACCACTTCACCCTCACCTGCGTTGCGAAGTTCCTCCGGAATGAGTTCTCCGGGGAATTTATCAAGTTTCTCCACCCAAAGACCATCCTTATTTATCTTTGCTTTCACATTGCGGTCGGCAGAGCAGCTCACACCCATACCCACCGGACAGGAAGCACCATGTCGCGGCATACGGATCACACGGATATCATGGGCGAAATATTTTCCACCGAACTGGGCGCCGAGTCCGATATTATGGGCAGCCTCAAGAAGTTCTTTCTCAAGTTCCACATCGCGGAAGGCGTGTCCGTATTCATTGCCATGAGTGGGAAGATTATCATAATATTTCACAGATGCTTTCTTCACGGCGGCAAGGTTAGCCTCGGCAGAGGTGCCTCCGATAACGAATGCGATATGATAGGGAGGACAAGCGGCTGTGCCGAGAGTCTTCATCTTCTCTATAAGGAAGGGGACAAGAGTTTTCTTGTTGAGAATAGCCTTTGTCTCTTGATAGAGATAGGTCTTATTAGCCGAACCGCCACCTTTTGCCACAAAAAGGAAGTTATAATCCATTCCCTCGGTGGCATGAATCTCGATCTGTGCCGGGAGATTGCAACCTGTATTCACCTCATCATACATAGTAAGAGGAGCATTCTGAGAATAACGGAGGTTGTTTTCGGTATAGGTCTTATATACACCCTCTGAAATTTTCTCCTCATCATCGCAACCGGTCCATACCTGCTGGCCTTTGTAAGCCGAACAGATGGATGTGCCCGTATCCTGGCAGAAAGGAAGCACACCTTTGGCAGCCACCTCAGCATTGCGAAGCATGGTGAGAGCCACAAACTTATCGTTTTCAGAAGCCTCTGGATCGGCAAGAATCTTAGCCACCATTTCGTTATGCTCGCGGCGGAGCATGAACGAGCAGTTGTGGGAAGCCACATTGGCTATGACTGTGAGTGCCTCGGGATCTACCACAAGCATTTCGTGGCCGTTCCAGTTTTCTACTTTTACATAATCTTTGGTGATGAGCTCATACTCGGTGGTATCAGGTCCGAGCGGGAACATCTCCTGATAATGAAATGGTTTAGTTGCCATAAATGGATTATATTATTTCTTGTTTGTTCAGTTAGGGCAAATTTAGCCAATATTTCGCTAATGAGCAAATAAAAGTGAGTTTTAACAATTTTTAGACTGCATAAAATATCTCTTATTTGCCGAACCCCCGATTTTTAACTAATTTTGCAAGCCAAGAAACAGGAAAAAGATGAAGTTACGCAGATTATCGTATATATTTTTAGCATCCGCAGCGGTGGCGACAACAGTAGATTATACCACAGGCCAAGCTGATGCGGCAAGAAAAAGATCAACCAACAGTTCGTCGGCAAAGACAGCTGCTGCCAATAAAAATGCAAATTCTAAAAATAATTCCAAGAATAATTCCAAGAATAATTCCAATTCATCCAAAGCATCTTCCGGCAAATCAACTGCAGCAAAGAGCACCTCACGTCGTGCTTCAGCGCCGGCCGCTCCCAAAGAGACTGCACAGAACGACTCTCTTACCCTGGCGGTCAACGATGCCATCATGCGCTGGATACCCAAGGATATCAATCCGGGCGGACTGCGCGTGAACAGCGTAAAGCCCGACGACCGTTCGCGCACCGCGACCGTGAATCTCAACGAGAACTTCACCTATATGCCCGTGAACCGCAAGCTTATCGACGACATCACATCGCAGGTGAAGCATGCCCTCCCCGATTCTATCCGTAATTACAGGGTGAATCTCAATGTGGCAAACCGGGCATACAGTTCATATATCAACAGAATAGATGTTCTTCCGGAAAAATACCGCAAGAACCCTCCTTTTGTCACTGAAGCCAACCCATCGGTGAATCCCTCGAAGGGTATGCCCAACGACATTGTTGCCATGTGGCCTTCACACGGCAGATATTACAAGACAGGTTCAGGAGGCTGGGCATGGCAGCGCGGTTTCCTCTTCCAGACTTTGGAAGATGTCTATACTATGGGATATATCTATCCCTTTGTGGTGCCGATGCTGGAGAATGCCGGTGCTTACGTGTTCCTTCCCCGCGAACGCGACACTAATCCTCACGAGGTGATAGTGGATAATGATGTGAACGAGGGAGGCCAGATTTTCTCCCAACCATATTATAAGGAGAAAAACGGCAAATATCAATGGAGCACCGGTGAGCTTGACGGATTCATCTACGACCTCAAGAATTTCCGGGATACCGAGAATCCTTTTGAAAACGGCACATACCGTCAGGTGCAGACCACACGCAATAACGGTCAGGCCTCTGTGGCAGGATGGTATGCAGATATTCCCAAAGACGGGGAGTATGCGGTATATGTAAGCTATAAGTCGCTTCCCAATTCCACTAAAGATGCCCGTTACACAGTGAATTATTCCGGTGGTACAAAGGAATTTATCGTGAATCAGACCATGGGCGGAGGCACATGGATATATCTTGGCACTTTCCCCCTTGAGAAAGGTTACAGCGACACGGAGCCGGTGGTGACCGTGACCAATATTTCAGGTGAGGAAGGAAAAATACTTACAGCCGACGCTGTAAAAATAGGTGGCGGCATGGGTAACATCGAGAGAAGCGACCGGCGCTCGGATGTATATTACGACCCGTCCACTCCGGAAGAGGATCTCGCTTATCAGGAGGCTCTCGATGATGAAGCCGACGACGAGGAACAGGGGGATGAGGATGAAGGAACCGACAACGCCTCCACTGCCATAAAAACCCAGACTTCAAAACCGGAGCGTCTCAAAAAGGGGGTTCCTCCGAAATTCTCCACATCAGGTATGCCACGCTGGGTGGAGGGATCGCGCAACTGGCTTCATTGGGCCGGCTTCCCCGAATCAGTCTATTCTCCTTTCCACGGAAAAGATGATTATAAGGATGATTACACCGATCGCGGACATTGGGTTAATTATCTCGCCGGAGGATCGCGCGTTCTGCCAAACAAGCCGGGATTGAAAATTCCGGTAGATGTGTCGTTCGCTCTTCATTCCGATGCGGGTATCCGAAAGGATGACAGTTTTGTGGGAACTCTCGGAATATATTATACCAATGGTGGACGTTCTTACGAGGACGGCACGCCGCGTATGAATTCCCGAATACTCACAGATATGGTGATGCGTCAGATCACCAATGATATCCGGCAGGAGTATGAGCCAAACTGGACCCGTCGCCAGATGTGGGACAAATCATATCTTGAGGCGCGTGTGCCTGAAGTGCCTGCAACTCTGATAGAGCTTATGAGCCATCAGAATTTCGCCGACATGATGTATGGTCTTGATCCTAATTTCCGCTTCACCGTGGGCCGATCTATCTATAAGAGTCTCGCCCGCTTCATCGCAGAGCGAAAGGGTCGCGAAGTGGTGATCCAACCATTGGCCGTAAAGGATTTTGCAATCAAGAAGAATGGACACAACAACTATCGTCTGAGCTGGGCACCCACTCCCGATCCTTTGGAAAAGACGGCGATGCCCGACAAATATATCATTATGGAACGCATCGAGGGTGACCTCGGATTCCACAAGATCGGCGAAACTTCCTCCACTCATTATGATGTGAAGGTGAACGACAATAAAATCCACAGTTTCCGTATTATAGCGGCCAATCAGGGTGGCCAATCTTTCCCATCCGAAACACTGGCACTGTGCGAGGGAACAAAGGATGCCAAGCCTGTGCTGATTGTCAACGGATTCACACGCCTCAGCGGCCCTGCCCAGGTGCGCAATTCAAGTCAGGCCGGTTTCAAGGCCGATGAGGAATTCGGTGTGCCATATATCAAGGATATCTCCTTCACGGGAACACAGAGGGAATTCCGCAGAAATGCAAGCAACCATGGGGCGAGCAACTCTGACTATGCCACAAAGGTGATAGCCGGAAACACTTTTGATTATCCTGTGGTGCATGGTGATGCCATAGCTGAGACCGGTTATGGCTTCGTATCCTGCTCGGTAGGAGCTGTGGAGGCCGGTCACGTGAAGCTAACTGATTATAAATATGTTGACCTTATACTTGGAAAGCAGAAAACAACAGTGGTGGGTAACGGAAAGAGCGGTATCAACTATCGCACATTCCCTGTGGAACTTCAGAACGCAGTTAAGACTTTCCTCGACAAGGGTGGTAATCTGATAGTGAGCGGCCAGTATGTGGTGTCGGATCTTTTCGATTCCCGACAAACTAAAGCAGACCGTGACTTCGCCGAGAATGTATTGGGATTCATCACTTTGGCTGAGAAGGAGAATCGTCAGCGTGCGGATCAGATAGCGGCCGAGGCTGCCGCTGCGGCTGCCGAAGAGAATGATACTGATTCGGAAGAGGAATCAGGAGAGGAAAGTAACGGTCGCGAATATTCTGCAGCCCATCGTCCCGCTTCATATAGCAACGGAACGACTCATCATAATGCATCCAATTCTCATAATGCCTCCAATTCAAATACTTCATATACATCTGCAAGGAAGCCCGATGGACGACTCTTGACCGGAACAGGAAAGACAGTCCACTACAGCAACACTCTCAACGAAGATCTTTACATAGTGGAGAATCCCGACATCCTTGTACCGGTTAATCCGGCGAACGCTTCTCAAATCCTCACCTTCTCTTCAAATAAATTGGGAGCAGGGTATAAGACAAAAAGCGGAAAGGGAGAACTCACCGTGATCTCTGTGCCTATCGAGACTATGACCGACCAAAGTGCCCGCGACAAAATTTTCTCCGATTTCCTTAAATAATTATCACCAACCAAGCTTAATCCAACCGATGAATATAATAAGATTCAAGAATGTGAATGCCTTGAGAGAGGAGATTTTCAGAACTCCTCTTGAGCAATACGTGCTAATACAACTTGATGACCGTCCGATTAATCTTGACCCTATCTTTGCCAACAGGGTTATCGACGTGGCATCCGAATTGGATTCGACACTGACCTATTGCTGGTTTCGTGAACGTCAGGCCGACGGCACTCTTCTCGATCACCCCGTGAATGATTATCAGCCGGGGTCGGTGAGAGATGATTTCGATTTCGGTCCATTGGTATTGCTCAATACCGCCGATGTGCTTTCAGCCACCGAGCATTTCACTGATAAGGAATCATCCATGCTTGATGGCGGTTGGTATGCCCTCCGTCTGAGAATGACAATCGGAAAAATGATATGCATGGTGCCCGAATATCTCTATACTGTCGAACGCCGTGACTATCGTAAGAGCGGAGAGAAACAGCACGATTATGTGGATCCACGCAACCGTGCCTATCAGATTGAGATGGAGCAGGTGCTCACCGATCATCTCTCCATGATAGGAGGATTATGGCAACAGAAAACCGAAACCCTCAACTACGACGAACAGGAATTCCCGGTAGAGGCATCAGTGGTGATTCCGGTGAGAAACCGGGCCAAGACAATCATGGATGCTGTGAATTCCGCTCTTTCTCAGGAGACTTCATTTCCTTTCAATGTGATTGTCGTGGATAATGATTCCACCGACGGCACCCGTGAGCTTTTAGAGAATGTGGAGGATCCGCGTCTGAAGCTTATTAAGGTAAGTGAGGATGAGAAACTCGGTATCGGAGGATGCTGGAACCGCGCGCTCCTATCGGAGGATTGCGGAAGATTCGCGGTGCAGCTCGATTCCGACGACCTCTATAATTCGGTGACCGTGCTTCAGGCGATTGTCAATAAATTCAGGTCGGGAAATTACGGTATGGTGATAGGAAGCTACGCAATGATAGATTTTGATGGCAACCCACTTCCTCCGGGAATAATCTCGCATACCGAATGGACCGACGAGAATGGACCGAACAATGCGCTGCGCATAAACGGATTCGGAGCGCCGAGAGCATTTTTCACTCCTGTGGCAAGAAAATTCCTTTTCCCCAACGTGAGCTATGGAGAGGATTATGCGATGGCCTTGCGTGTATGTCGCGATTACGGGGTGGGCCGTATCTTCCGCCCGCTATACCTCTGCCGCCGTTGGGACGGCAATTCAGATGCAGCACTTTCCATCGAAAAGGTGAACGCTCATAACAATTACAAGGATTGTCTGAGATCGTTTGAACTTATGGCTCGCGTGAGAGCTTCAATGGAGGAGGCCACCAAAGACGGAGGATTCCCTCTTCCTCCGGGTTTTCTTCCCGAAGATCTCTTCTCTCAATTGGGAGGAGATGACCACTTCACTGATTTCGGTGATGATTATGAGGATGAAGAAGATGATGAATTCTAATTTATTGGATGGAGTCTTAATCTGTCAAAACGTCGTCAGGATGAATACTGAAGAGATCAACGATTTTGTGGAAACTCAACTCGCGGTATGGCCAGAGGCAAGGAGAAACTTCGATGCTCTCGCAAAAGTGGAGAGGAAAAGACTGCAACTGGGAGAGTTGGAAGTGTATGCCCAACATAACCCGGGACGAATCGTAAGCACGGCTGCTAAGACCGATGCCGAATCAATCAAGAAACGTGCTTGCTTCCTTTGTTCCCAAAACCGTCCTAAATCCCAGATAGCTCTTGAGATTTCTCCGGAATGGGATCTTCTGTTGAATCCATTTCCTATTCTTCCGATACACTTCACTATTGCCGACCGTAATCACCGTCCACAGGATGGGATACCGGCGGAGATGGCACTTATGGCTCAGGATTCACCTGATCTCGCAATTTTCTATAACGGGGCTCGGGCCGGAGCGTCGGCTCCCGATCATCGCCATTGTCAGGCAGTGCTCAAATCGGAGCTTCCCATAATCAAACTCGCGGAGCGTTATCATAACCTTACGGATTGTCCGGCAATAGTGGGAAGCACCTATTTTGATATTGACCTCCCCTTTCATTTTGTCAGCGCCTGCATCACTCCCGATGACAACGGGGTAAGAACTCTGCGGACCATACTGAATGTTAAGGGTGTGGATGCAGAGACCGGCAATCCTGACGCGGCGTTGGTGAATGTATTCTTCTGGATGGATGACACCGGACTGATGCGATCCATAGTGATTCCGAGAAAAGCTCACCGTCCGAAATGCTTCTTCAAGGAGGGTTATGAGAAAATGACTGTCTCGCCAGGTGCTCTCGACATGGCCGGTCTCCTGATACTTCCGGTGGAAAAAGACTTCAACGCCATGACTTCTGAAATAGCAAGAGAGATTTATTCGGAAGTGGCATTCGCAGACCGGCTGCCCGATGAGATCCTTTAGCCTGCTTTTACGATTTCCAAAATTAACTTCTTTCTTACCGACACATGAGACATAGACACGATATTTCTTCCACCGCATCTACCGGAAGAAGCCGTTCCCCCTGGTTCTGGATACCGACCCTTTATATCGCGGAGGGACTCCCCTACTTCGCTGTCAACACATTGACAGTGCTGATGTATGTCAACATGAATGTATCGCTCACCGACATGGCTTTCTTCACGGGATGGCTATATCTGCCGTGGGTGATTAAACCGTTCTGGAGTCCGTTTATCGATCTCTTCAAGACCAAACGGGCGTGGACAATAGCCATGGAGGGTATCATCTGCCTGATGATGGCAGCCGTGGGCTTCTTGCTTCCTCTATCCTTCTTCTTCGCAGCCACTCTTGTCTGCTTCTGGATAATGGCATTCGCCTCAGCCACACATGATATAGCTGCCGATGGATATTATATGCTTGAACTCTCCGATCATGACCAGGCTGCATATGTGGGAGTGAGATCCACTTTCTACCGCATAGCGAGCGTGATCGGGCAGGGAGGTCTGGTAATGCTCGCCGGTCATCTTGAGGAGACCACAGGGAATGTGCCGGGTTCTTGGAAAACAGTTTTCCTCCTTCTTGCCGGCCTCTTCCTCTGCATCACTCTCTATCATACACGGTTCATGCCCAAAGCAGTTTCCGACCGGCCCGTGCCCGGAGTGACAGCGCGGACGATAGTTAAGGATTTCGCAATGACCTTTGTCACTTTCTTCAAGAAGCCGGGGATAGTGGCGGCACTTTGCTTCATGCTTCTTTACAGACTTCCCGAAGCTTTATGCCTTAAGCTTGTGCAACCTTTCCTTGTCTCCCCCCTCGCAGACGGAGGACTTGGGCTAACTACCAAGGAGGTTGGATTCGTTAACGGAACCATTGGAGTGATAACTCTTCTGGCGGGAGGGATATTGGGTGGTATAGCGATATCACGTGGCGGCCTGAAGAAATGGCTGTGGCCGATGGCTTTAAGCTTGACTCTTCCTTGCGCGGTATATTGCTGGCTATCGATGGCTCAACCGCAAAATTTCTCACTTATTTGCACCGCAATAGGGTTTGAGCAATTCGGTTATGGCTTTGGCTTCACCGCTTTCATGCTCTATCTGATATATTTCTCACGTGGCGAGAATAAAACATCCCACTATGCCTTCTGCACAGCTTTCATGGCTCTTGGAATGATGCTCCCGGGAATGGCTGCCGGATGGCTGCATGAGACGGTTTCAAATTTCAATATCTTCGGACTCGGAGGTCCGCAGGGATATATCAATTTCTTTTGGATAGTGGTTCTATCGTGCATTGTCACCTTTGCCGTTTGCCTGAGTGTAAAAATTGATCCTCAATTCGGTAAAAAAGAATAAGTTATTGTGAACAACCGGAATAGCCTTTCCTGTATTTTTCTTATTATACTCGCTGTAATCGCCGCGGGATGCAGCACCACACGCCACTTGGAAGGTGACAGCCTCCTTCTTGACGATGTGAAGATCAGACTCAACGACTCGACAGGATTGCTTGATGAGACGGAACTCATGACTTATGTGAGAAACCAGGAGAACAACAGGATGCTATGGAGTGCAAAAGTGAGACTCGGTGTCTATAATATGAGTGGAAAGGATACCACCAAATGGTGGAACCGTTTCATCCGCAAACTCGGAGAACCCCCGGTGGTTTTCGATTATAACAATTCGCTTCAGGATGCCGATCAACTCAAGAAGGCAATGGTAAATGCAGGTTTCCTTAAAGCTAATGTTGAAATCGATACCATATCCAACCGCAAGAAACGGAAAATGAAAGTGGTATATGATCTGAATCCGGGTAAGCCCTACATAATCCGCAGTGTGGAATATCAATTTCCCAACGACACATTGCGCGACCTCGTGATGCGTGATTCCAACCGTATGCTGGTCCGCGCCGGAGATGTGCTCGACAGGTCAGTTCTTGAATCAGAACGAGATCTTATCACAACGCGCCTGAAAAATCGGGGTTACTACGCTTTCGGAAAGGAATTTATCACATTCAATGCCGACACCACCGAAGGTTCAAGGGAGGTGGATCTCACTCTCACTCTTAATCCCCCCTATCCATTTGACAAGAAAACATTGCTTATGGATACTCATCGGGAATATATTGTGAGAAACGTGATATTCATCACTGACTATGCGCCGGGAGTAACGGAGGATTTAAGCACATATTCCGCAACGGATACAGTACACTTCAAGGACATCACAATCCTTTATGGCCGAGAGAAATATCTAAGGCCAAACGTCCTGGCTGAAAACTGCTTCATAAACCCCGGAGAACTCTATCGACTCAGGGATGTGAACAAGACCTACTCAGCTTTGGCACGACTGCAGATTCTCAAATTTATCAATATACGCTTCCTCCCCGTCGGTAGCGACAGAGGCCCTGTAGGGTTCCTTGATGCTTATGTGCTTCTCACAAGAGGGAAGAGCCAAAGCGTGGCTTTTGAAATCGAGGGAACGAATTCGGAGGGTGATTTGGGAGTGGCTGCCGGGATCAATTATTCCCATAAGAATATAGCAAAAGGATCGGAGACACTTTCCACTAAAATCCGAGGTGCGTATGAATCTCTGAGCGGTAACCTAAGCGGCTTTATCCATAACCGATATATGGAATACAGCATTGAGGCCGGTATAAATTTCCCTAAATTTAAGGCTCCGTTTCTGAAAGAGAGCTTCAAGAGAAGAATCATGGCCTCCACAGAATTCAACGTTTCGATGAATTATCAGGAAAGGCCGGAATATACACGTATCATATCCACAGCGGGCTGGAGTTATAAATGGACTGAACATAACAACCGAGATCGCCACACTTTCACTCCCATAGATATCAATTACGTGTATCTGCCGGAGAGCACCAACGACTTTATCAACCAGATCGCTCCCGACAATCCTCTTCTCAGATATAGTTATGAGGACCACTTCATAATGCGTTTGGGCTATAACTTCTATCATACCAACAAACGACGCGACCGTCCCTGGAGGATTGCTCAGCGGAATATCTTCACTTTAAGAGTAAACGGAGAGGTTGCCGGCAATCTTCTCTTTGCGCTCAATTCCATATTCAATCACCGGCCTAATTTCCATAGTGATCCTTATAAAGTGTTTGGAATACGCTATTCCCAATATGCCAAAGCAGAGGCCGACCTGGCCTTCCTCCATATTTTCAATGAACGCAACGCCTTGGCTTGGCACGCGGGATTCGGTATAGGAGTGCCATACGGAAACTCTACCGTGCTTCCTTTTGAAAAGAGATTCTACGGAGGCGGCGCCAACGGAGTGAGAGGGTGGGACGTGCGCACTCTCGGCCCCGGACGTTATCCCGGTACCAATTCAGTGAGCGACTTCATAAACCAATGCGGCGACATTCGTCTGGAATTGAGTGCCGAATACCGTGCCAAACTGTTCTGGGTGGTGGAAGGAGCCGCTTTCATTGATGTCGGCAATATCTGGACAATACGGAATTACGCCACACAGCCCTACGGCACATTCTATTTCAACTCCTTCTATAAAGAGTTGGCAGCAGCATACGGTCTTGGAGTGCGTCTCGACTTCAGCTATTTTCTGCTACGCTTCGACTTAGGAATGAAGGCCCATAATCCGGCCATAAATGCCGAGCCATGGCCTCTGATTCATCCCAAATGGCACCGTGACTCCTCTTTTCATTTCTCCATCGGTTATCCATTTTAAACAAAGATTGTTATAATAAGACCTCATTCAACAAAATATGTTAAAATGCCGGAGCGGCTATTGGGGAGCTAAAATCTTCTTTTGCAGAAGGAGCAAC
>CAMWUJ010000013.1 GCA_947177405.1 uncultured Porphyromonadaceae bacterium
CTCTGCCCTGGAGTGTGGATTCCCGGACAATCATTGCAATCGGCATAAACTATTCTTCTGAAAAACGAAGAATAGATGAATGGCTTATAAAAGAAATTTAAATTCGTCTGGATGTTTATATTTATTGAATGGCATCGTCATTTAAAAATGGTTTATTGAGTGTATGGTAAATAAAAAAGTGAAATATCCGATTGGAGAACAATCTTTTGAAAACCTCCGTAAAGAAGGGTTTCTTTATGTGGATAAGACAGAGTTTATCGCAAAGATCGTTGAAGGAAGCAATTATTACTTCCTTGGTCGTCCACGCCGTTTCGGAAAATCGCTTTTTCTTTCCACTCTCAAAGCTTTCTTTGAAGGGAAAAGGGAACTATTCAAAGGTCTCTATGCAGATACGATGGATTGGGAGTGGGAACCATATCCTGTTCTATATCTTGATTTGAATACAAGCCAATATAAGGGACCCGGTGATTTGAATGATGTCCTCGAACGTCACTTTCGCAATTGGGAAGAAAAATATGAAGTTGATGTCAAGGATAGGGCGCTTTCCCAGCGGTTTGCCACTATAATTGAAAGCGCTTGTCGGAAAACCGGCAAGGGTGTCGTGATTTTAGTGGACGAATATGACAAACCTTTGGTTAATAATATCAATAACAAAAGTCAGTTTGAGGAATATCGCAATGAGCTGGCGGCAATTTATTCAAATTTCAAGAGTGCGGCTGAGTATCTGAAATTAGTATTTTTAACCGGCGTGACTCGATTTAGCAAGCTCAGTATATTCTCCGATCTGAATAATTTAAGTGATGTCTCCTTTGATGAAGATTTCGCTGCTGTCTGTGGCATCACGGAAGAGGAACTTCTGGATAATTTTTCAGAAGGTATAGCCGGACTGTCACAAAAATACAAACGATCTCCAAGCGAGGAGATCAAGGAGCTGAAGCGTAACTACGACGGCTATCATTTCTCGGAGGAGAGTCCTGACTTATATAACCCTTTCTCTCTTTTACAGGTATTTGCCAAAAGAAAATATAATAATTACTGGATCTCCTCAGGGACTCCCACCATATTGGCGGAACAATTAAAACTCACCGACACGAATTTAGAAGAATTGATCCGGACCCGTTGTTCTCAGAATGTTCTGGAGGGTCTGGATATGAATAGTCCTCGGCCGATTGCACTCATCTATCAAACAGGTTACCTGACAATTAAGAAATATGATCCGGTGAGACGCCTCTATTATTTAGGAATCCCCAATGAGGAGGTAAAACAAGGTTTCTTTGAATTTCTCCTCCCCTACTATACCTCTTTAAATGAGGATAGGGTCACGCCTTTTATTTTCGATCTTATTGATGAGATTGAAGAAGGAAGAGTGGATGATTTCATGAAGCGGTTGCAATCGCTGTTCGTAGGTTTCGGACATGATCTCAAATTTGATGAGGAACGGAATGTGCAGAATGCCATGCTTCTGATCTTCTCTCTTGTCGGTATGCATGCGGATGCGGAGGTAAGAAACTCCGATGGTCGTATAGATATTCTCCTGCGCACACCCGACTACGTATATATTATGGAACTGAAATATAACCGTTCTGCAGAAGAGGCTCTTCGACAGATTGAGGAAAGGGAATATGCTCTGCCCTGGAGTGTGGATTCCCGGACAATCATTGCAATCGGCATAAACTATTCATCCGAAAAGCGCTGCATAGACGCGTGGGCAGTAAAGAAGCAATAACTAAAAAATCCAACGGATTGTTAAAACATCTTTTCATAATTCAAATTAAAATTATTAAATTCGCAAATAAAACCTTCCCCATATATCGAAATATAACGACAGGAGATTATGAGTATCATCGAAGTTAATCTATCATACATAAAAGAACTGTGTCAACTTCATTATGTTAAAAGGTTGGCTGTGTTTGGATCAATCCTTACAGAAAGATTCAATCAGAATAGCGATGTGGATCTTTTAGTAGATTTTGAAAACTCCGATCCCGATAATTTTGATTATGTGGAAAACTACCTTGACTTCAAAGATGCTTTGGAAAGGCTTTTCGACAGGAAAGTGGATCTTCTTGAAGAAAAAGGATTAAGGAATAGGTTTCTGATCTCGAATATTAACCGTACCAAACAAATTATATATGGTTGATGAAAGAATTCTGACATATCTACAAGACATTTTAAATGCAATTGAAGATATGGAAAGTTGCTTTTTAGACTTTCCCAATAGATATGATTTGTTCAGTAAGGACATTATGAGACAATGTGTTGTAGAAAGAAAAGTGGAGATTATGGGAGAAGCCATAAATCGTATAAAGAAATTGAATTCAAATATTCAAATTCCAAATGCAAGAGCCATTATCGATACACGCAATAGAATTATTCATTCCTATGATAATGTCACTTCAGAATTCTTATGGAGCCTTGTTCAAAGGCATATTCCTGAATTGAAACAAGATATTGAAATCCTTTTCACAAAATTGATGAAATAAATATTATATAATACTTTTACATTATGAAACAGGAGGAAGAAGTCTATACCACGGACACAGGGCTGCCTGAAAACGCCTTTCGCGAATTAGCAGCCGATGAAAAGTATGTGCCTGTGATGCATCCTGCCCATGATCAGGAGGAAGTCACAGTGTATTCGGTTTCCATGGGGTTGCTGATGGCCATAGTATTCAGTGCCGCAGCCGCCTATCTCGGCCTGAAAGTGGGCCAGGTATTCGAAGCCGCTATCCCTATCGCCATCATCGCCGTGGGACTCAGCGGAGCTCTCAAGAAGAAAAATTCACTCGGACAAAACGTAATCATCCAATCCATCGGTTCCTGCTCGGGTGTGATAGTGGCCGGAGCCATCTTCACCCTTCCCGCCCTCTATATCCTGAAGGCTAAATATCCCGAAATCACCGTGGAATTCTACCAGATTTTCCTTTCATCCCTTTTAGGTGGTATTCTCGGTATTCTTTTCTTCATACCTTTCCGGAAATATTTCGTGAAGGATATGCACGGAAAGTATCCCTTCCCGGAAGCCACAGCCACCACACAGGTGCTTGTGTCGGGACAGGCAGCTGCCAAATCAGGCGACAGCGGACAGGCCAAGACCTTGATAATAGCATCTCTTATCGGTGGTATTTATGACTATATCGTGGCAACTTTCGGATGGTGGGCTGAAACTGTGCAGACCACCGCAGCCTCATGGGGCAACACCATAGCGGAGAAAACCAAGGTGGTGCTCTCATGCAACACAGGCGCCGCCCTCCTCGGCCTCGGATATATCGTGGGTCTCAAATACGCTTTCGTGATTTTTGCAGGTTCGATTTTCGTATGGTGGATAGTGATTCCATTGTTAGGCACTTATGGATCTCCTGAGTTTCAGGCAATGGTTCCCGATGCTCTCTTCAGCGAATATGCCCGCAAGATGGGTATAGGAGGCATAGCAATGGCCGGTGTGATCGGTATCGTGAAATCATGGCCCATTATCTGTCAGGCAGTAGGACTTGCAGGCCGTGAATTCAAAGGAGGTGCGAAAGCCGCTACCGAGATGCGTTGGCAGCTCGATATCTCCATGAAGCAGGTGGTATTTTTCATCCTTATAGCCCTGGTGGCTGTGATGCTCTTCTTCTGGTTTGGAGTGATCCATACGTTCTGGCAGGCTGCTGTGGCATGGCTTGTAGTGACATTGATCGCTTTCCTTTTCACTACCGTGGCAGCCAACGCAATCGCCATTGTGGGAAGCAATCCGGTATCGGGTATGACACTTATGACCCTTATCATCGCTTCCGCTATTTTCGTGGGTATCGGTCTTAAGGGACAGCAGGGAATCGTGGCTTCGATGGTGATCGGAGGCGTGGTCTGCACCGCCCTCTCGATGGCAGGAGGATTCGTGACCGACCTTAAGATCGGTTATTGGCTCGGATCCACTCCTAAGAAGCAGGAGACCTGGAAATTCCTCGGAACCCTCGTATCGGCCGCTACCGTGGGTGGTGTGATCATCGTGCTTAACAAGGTGTATGGTTTCACAGGCGACAACGCCCTCGTGGCTCCTCAGGCAAATGCAATGGCCGGAGTGATCGAACCCCTGATGATGGGCGGCGAGACACCCTGGATTCTCTATATGACCGGAGCTATTCTCGCTCTTATCCTGAACTGGCTCGGAGTGCCCGCGTTGGCCTTCTGCCTCGGTATGTTCATCCCTCTCTCGCTCAATACTCCGATGCTCGTGGGTGGAGCTGTAGCTCATTTCGTAGGCAATTCATCTAAAGACAAGGCTGTCAACGACGCTCGCCGTGACCGAGGCACCCTTATCTCATCCGGTCTGATAGCCGGCGGTGCCCTCTTCGGAGTGTTTGCGGCAATCACCAGATTTGTGGGTTATGAATATCAGAGTCCTCTCGGTGAAGGCACTACTCAGATTCTCGGTTGTGCGGCGTATGCACTATTGATTTGTTATCTGATGTGGGACAGCAAGAGAGCCAAATAATCTTCTAATCTATTAAATACGATTTCATGGCGCCTCAATCAGATCTGATTGAGGCGCCTTAATTTCCCTAATCCGATATGTGAAAAAAAATTAAATTACATTTCCTCTATTAAACCAACCGCACCTCCAAAATGTCGGATGTTACAGAGCATTTTGCTCCCTGCCGGAGGCAGGATATTCAATATAACCGTTCAATAACAGCTTTTATGCCGGACTATTCAAGGCCATATTTTCGGCATCCGGCTTTTTTATTATGAAAATAAAAAATCTCTTAATTCCGGGGATGTTGCTTATCCCTTCTTTGGCTTTTGCAAAAGGTAATGTCACCGGCACTGTTGTAAACAAAGATTCCGGAGAACCGATGGATTTCGTAAATGTGCAGATTTTCAATGCCAAGACCGGGAAACCATTACAGATAACTGCCACAACCGACGACAAGGGACAGTTCACACTTTCCGGTGTGCCCGACGGATCCTACATTGTGAAGGTGATTAATGTCGGTTCAATCGATCAGGAACGACCTGTGAAAATAGCCGGGGCAGACATAGCGCTCGGGCGCATTTCCTTGGCTGATGACACTAAGGTGCTCCAGGAAGTGGTGGTGGAAGGAATTAAGAGCCAGATGAGATTCGAACTCGACAAAAAGGTTTTTTCAGTAGATGCCAATATTGCCTCCGCCGGACAGTCCGCTTCCGAACTTCTCGAATCCATCCCCTCGGTAGAGGTGGATCAGGATGGTGAGGTATCGCTGCGTGGTGACTCCTCGGTGACTATCTGGATCAACGGAAAAGACTCAGGCCTCACCGCCGACAACCGCGCCCAGATACTGGAACAGATTCCCGGTGAAAGTATAGACCGAATTGAAGTGATAACTAACCCTTCGGCCAAATATAGCCCCGAAGGCACTTCCGGAATTATAAATATCATCTTGAAAAAAGATCGTCGCGGAGGATATTTCGGAAGCGCGGAGCTTTCGGCCAACAGTCGTGGCGGAGGGAATGCCTCTTTCAACATCAACTATAACACCCCAAAATGGGATACTTACGCCAGCATAGGTTTCCGTATGCGCCATAACACCGGAGGAAGCGAGATGCGACGTCTCTTCAACGATGGCACCTTCACCAATTCAGATGCTCGTTCTCCTCATCACGGCAACAACCTTTTCGTGCGTGCCGGCGCCACATATCATCTTACTGACAAAGATGATTTCTATGTGAACGCTTTCGGAATGTTCGGACATCGCTGGGGAAGGTCGGTAACTGATTTTGTGTCGAACGTGCCGGATCTATGGAATACCAACCGGGAGGTGTCGCGAAACCGTAGCGACAGCCGCGGAGCTCATGCCGAATGGGGATACACACATAAATGGAGCGACACCCACTCTCTCGATGCTATGGTGGGTTATAACTTCTGGGGCGGTCCTTCATGGGATTCCTATACTGAAGAGCAGCATTTCAATGACTCCGGCCTCTCTCTGAAAGAATACCGCGAACAGGAAATGCCTATCCATTCCAATACATGGGAAGCCAAGATCGACTATACACAGCAACTCACCGACTGGCTGAAACTTGAAGCCGGATTCAATGGCAACTACAGCCATGAGAACACCCCCAACACCACATGGAAGGGAACTTCTCCCGAGGATATGGTGCTGGCCGAGAATCTATACAACCATTTTATCTATTCCAACAATATCTCCGCCCTATACTTCACTTTAGGCGGAAAGGTGAAGAATTTCAGTTTCTCAGCCGGTTTGCGTTCGGAAGCATGGCAGGTGAGGTCGAAATCTCTCGACTACTGGACTTCCAGAAGCGATGCCCGCGAATTCAAATCAAATAAATTCGCCCTCTTTCCCTCTCTATATCTCTCCTATTCGCTTCCCTACGACAATGAGATTCAGATCAATTATACCCGAAGGATACGTCGCCCGTGGGGAGGACAGCTCAATTCTTTCCTGAACACCTCCGATCCCACCAACTATTCCTACGGAAATGAGGAGCTCGAACCGCAGTATTCTAATGCTTTTGAGCTGAACTATCTCAAGAGTTTCACATGGCATCTCATCTCCGTGTCGGCATACGTGCGCACAGCCGACAACAAAATGAACCGTATCAGTTATCTTAACCCTTACGACGGTATCATATATTCGACCACTGTCAATGTTGCCAACCAAGTGAATTCCGGAGTTGAGATTGTGTCGAAAAACTCTTTCTTCAACAAGGTGCTCGATCTCACCACCACCGTGAATCTCTACAACAACCATATCGGCGCATGGAGCTATACGGGCACGGCTTATAATCCGGATCCGCAACAATTCACCGATCCCCGGACATTCACTCTTTCCCGAGGAAGTCAGAACGGCTTCGCATGGGATGCCCGCATGATGGCAAATGTGAAATTACCATGGGGCCTCTCCTTCCAGGCCACAGGTCGATATTCTTCCGAACATAAGGAAGCTATGGGTACTCATCAGGGAGGCTGGAGCGTAGATGCAGGTCTGAGAAAAATAGCAGGCAACTGGTCATTCTCCCTTAATGCGCGCGACATCTTCGACTCCCGTAAATTCAAAAGTTCCACAATCACTGACGATTATGTACAGTATAACAAACGCTGGCGCGGTGGACGCACTGTGAGTCTCACCATCAAATATTCATTCGGAAACATGAAGCCCAAGAAGGATTCACATTCCGGAGAATCAGAGCCCATCGAGGTCAACTATAGCGGAGAGGAAGGATAATAAATAATCCCCATTACATCAGATATTTCAAGAGCCTGTGATTCGCTGTCACAGGCTCTTTTGCTATATAAAATAATACGAACGTTTGCTTAGCTTCCTACTGTTTCACAAGTCTTTATTATGCCAAAATCAAGTATTTAATAATTTAAGTAGTTCCTAATCCACTCTGACAATCAACCTTTATTCTCTTATATATAAAACCCACAATATCTAATGCTGTTCGAAGCTCGATTCAACAATAAACAAATTATAGAAGATTAGTACCCAATGGATCCTTTCTTCCTTCATTTCCCTGCAACTTGCACAATAACCCTCAACTGTTTAGAAAGTATACCTGATTAAAGAAAACTATTATACCACCAAGGGTTGCCCTTATTTGCCACAAGATGCTATTAAAGACGTAGATATATTTCAATTAAACTTATTGCCCGTGAAGGGCCATTTAATAACTATTAGTGTTATCCAGTATGGGGATTATTTCAAATTGAAGAACGAACAGATGTTAAATAATCTTACATGCGAACAAAGAGTTCGCAAATTATTATTAACTTTGCAACGTCAAACGACAAGCGAACTTTGAAATTGATGATGCCAAACAAATTTTGACTCCCGTCCGACGTGTGTCGGATGTCATTCTTGTAAAAAAAGAATGATAACCCAACGGTATATTTTATTACAGTCATAGACTGATTTATTGATATTATTATATTATTTTTAGTTTTAATAATATTATATAAAAACAAAGAAAAAGAGTATTGGTACATCAATTTCAAGTCGCATTTTAATTATGGAGAATTTAGACTTAACCGAAAAGCTCAAAAAGATAAGTACGGCGGAGGAATTGGCAGCCGTACTGGACGAAATCAAACAAATTGAGTTTGATTCGGTTAGCTATAGCATTTCAGATAAGATGCTTAGGCATTTCTCCTCAGATGCAATCGCCGCCAAGCGATTTCGCACGTTCCATATCCGCAAAAAAAGTGGAGGACTTCGAGAAATAAAGGCTCCGTGCAAGCAATTGGATGTTATCCTTACCTGTGTCAACATCCTACTCAAATCTATATATGAGCCATCAGATGTTGCAATGGGATTTACATCCGGGCGCTCAGTTCTAAATAATGCTCAAGTCCATGTTGGACATAACTATGTCTTTAATATTGACCTTAAAGACTTCTTTCCTTCCATTCCTCAGGCTAGAGTATGGAAGCGTCTTCAGTTGGCCCCATTCAATTTTCCGCAAGAAGTTGCCAATATTCTTGCAGGTCTTTGTTGCAGCTATGATGCTAAAGTTAACGCCAACGTACTACCGCAGGGCTCCCCGGCTTCTCCCTTGCTGACAAATGCAATCTGCGATAAACTCGACCGCAGAATGAAGGGTGTCGCTAAAAGGTTCGGGCTCCATTACAGCCGTTATGCTGATGACATGACATTCTCAAGTATGCACAATGTCTATCAGGAGGGAAGCAAGTTCCGCTTAGAGATTCAGCGTATTATATCTGAGCAGGGCTTTCGTATGAATGAGAATAAGACCAGGCTTCAGAAAACTGGCTCTAGGCAGGAGGTTACAGGGCTAACGGTCAACGTCATTGCAAATGTATCGCGTAAATACCTTAGTGATTTGCGTTGGATTCTGCATATTTGGGAAAAAGAAGGGTATGCCAAGGCCTACGCGCTTTTCTATCCCAAATACAAACATGAGAAAGGATATATCAAGAAGGGCGAACCTGTGATGGAGAATGTTATCGGGGGTAAACTTAATTACCTCCGTATGGTGCGCGGTGAAAATAATCCAGCATATCGTAAGTTGCAAGTTCGATATGACGCACTGCAGGAGCTTGTATTTGTTGACAACGAGACAGACAAGTCTGAGTCATACGTATACGTCCAACCATATACTTTAGCTGATTTTCAAGAGTTATTCAAAACTAAGATAACGCTTTCCGTCACTCGCGAGAAAAAACTGGTGGGCAAATGCATGATTGACAGTAGAGAAAAGACATTAGCTATAAGCAAATCCACACAGAAGTCGCTCTGCTCCAATCTTGATAATTTGAATGGCGGAGACTTGGTCATTTCGGAAGAACTGGCTGAATGCTATGTGACATTGTGCAGACACAAGGGAAAGAATTTTTGGCTCATCACCAAGTTTGAACCCAAGCGTTCGCGTTGCTTGAGTATTCAGAATCTTAGAATAGCGCCTGAAGAGATACTTGATTACTGGGAAAAATATGGCATAGAAAAGACCGTAGAAGAACTAACATTATTTGTCCAATTCGCTAATTCGGAAGTTTCTCTTCAAGATTGGAATACTTCGGAAGATTCCAAGCAGACTATTGATAGAGGTAGCTTTAACATCTCCAAGGAAGATCTCATAGCTTTCTTTTTAAAGAATAAGAACGTAACTTCATTGCACAAGAAGAAGGCAATGCAGCTAATGATTGACAGTATTCCCGTTAATAGAGATTTGGAGAATATTGATATAGTAAAGCTTCTTGATATTTGGGAAGGAGAAGGTCTCGATCCTGCCGTATTAGCATGGAAAGAAATGTTAAAGAAAAAGAAGCCTAATTCGCCCAATAAAAAGACAATTGTAAATAACCGATCATCTCAAAATACATTTCTAAAAGCGATGGGTATCTCGGTAGAAGATCTTGCAGTTCTTGAGCAAGAAATTGCCGAAGATGGTGGTACTCCTGTAGACCTCGATATAGATTGGGATGATATCCCTTTCGCAGATGATGATTTAGAAACACTCGCAGAATTATGAGTAAAAATAAAGTTTCTTCAAAAGATCGCATTGATTTCATCTCTTTTATGAAGAGGATTGCATCTTCACGTCACGACCTGACATCGCGAATAGACTCGCGTATGGAGACTGTCTCCGTTGCAGTAGACGAGAAAACGTCATATGTCAAATCAGGAAAGGAATTTCATCATTCCCCCCCAAAAATGATAGAATTTCTTCGTCTTTTCTCTGTTGATGATCATTACAAATGGTATACTCATAAGTGGGATCAGTCCGGAGTTACATTAGAGAATCTAATTAAGGCTCAACCGGATAGAATACGACAATTATCTGAGTTCTTATTTCATTCAGAGAATCCGATCAACAAAAGGACATACGGGCAAGTTTTGAGTTTTATTAATTTCAATAATACGGGAGATGATAATTATCTATGGTATGATAATGAAGGAATTGCAAATCGTACAGGGTGGCATTCAATTGTAGAGCTACACAAGCAGAACATAGACACCCCTATTGAAAATCTAAAATTTAGCGATGGTTCTCTATTTTTAGATTATATAAGGAAATTCAAGAGCAGTATTGAATTCCGCACTGACCTACGTATGGATGACAGATTTCATAAAGTTATTAGAAATTCAATCAAACGTTATATAAATGGTGCTGTCCAGGTTGAATATACTGGAAATTTTCGTAAGATTGGATATGACGTTAATATTTATTGCGATATCAATAGAGTTATATCTGCTCTAAAAATTATATGTGACTGGATTGTTAAGCATAAAGTAAACGGAAGTAATGTTATAGTTGATATCTCAGCCAATAATGATGGCTATGAATTGACAATAATGCATTCGGGTTCATACTTAACTAATATAGGAAAAATGCAAAATCCATCAGGTGATTTTGCAAAGCTTAGAAATTCCTTGTTTTCAGTATGTGATTTGACTATATCAGGAGATTATAAGGAACTCGGAGAGAATAAAGGTTCTATTGTAGTTTACGGATTAGATTCAGAAACCACTATGGAAGACAATCACCTTAGTGACTGCAAGATTTATCACAAGAATGAACTTGTCGGGGGGGTAAAGTATAATATAAAATTTTATAAGTGATGATTTATATATTCGAGGATCGAGATTCACGCAAGGCTCAGAATCAGGATGTCGTGAAAGAGCATAGCGATGTAATCTGTTTTGCAAAATTCGACATTGATACTGACCAGGATCTCAACGACTTTATAGTTGAAAATTTTTGTGATGCGGACTGCCTGATTTTTCATAAATCATATACATTTAAAGACAAGAATGTTAATCTCTCGCAGATACAGTCTTATATGCTCAGGAGCGGGGTTAAATTCTGTGTATATAGTGGAGGAATAGAACATGGCTCAATTAGTCAAGATGGCATAACACTTGTGAATGCCAATGTGATGTATGAGAACTTAGCACATTTCATCAACTATTATAAAGATTCCAATGAAGTAATTCTTGAGATTCTTTTATGGGGTGAAAGGTACCGTCTGAGTCAACTTATATCCATGCAATATGAGTTATTTAATCAATATTTTATGTCGAACGATCTGGAAGCAATTATCCCCTCGGAAGATCTTGATGAAATACTAGATGACACCTTTAGTAAATTTGAGGAGTATGAATTTGATGCGTCTCCGATTCTTGATAAACTTAAAGATAGGATGTATAGTCTGACATGGAATGAATTCTTTAATATGCTAAGCACGGGAATCCATAAAATAGAACTGACACTATGAGAATATTAATATCTACACGAGAATCAAATATTCGTGATAATTCAACTGATAGGAATGCCTGGGGCGTTGATAGTATCAGGGTCTGGGGCACTGACATTACCGACTCTCTTGATGCCCTACCTGTATATGAGCCGGGACTGACATTTTTTGTTCCTACAGTCTTAGAGAGGGATAATGCACTCTTATATGATGGGGCATTATTAGCGTTGAGAATATTATTTCGCTATATATGTAATTTCCGTAAGGGTATTAATATAGTACTTTTAGGAACAGAACACCTCGAATCCTTTTTGTGCCATTTTATTTATCCTAATACTATAAAAATTCCAGGTATATACTACTGTCTTAATAATCAAAAGATAGTATCTTCAACTATACTGCCGCTCAATAAAATATCTGAGCGCTATCAGTATGCCCCATATTTATCTCAACTTGGGATAAAATTGCCCTCTTCTTTTAAATCAACGCATTCTCTTACTAACGATTGGTGTTTATATAAATGGAATTCGTTTATGGGATTCTCAAAAGCGTTTGATGATATCAATCTGAACTCTTTGTATTTTGATTATCTCAAAGCTATAGAGAAGATAAAGGATGTCAAATATCGTAAACTCGAGAATAATAAAGAATTAAAAAATGAAATTCTAACCCTACGGGAAATGACATCAAGAATATTGTTAATAGATGATAATGTGCGTTGGCATAAATTCTTTAGAGAAATTTTTTCGAAATCCAATGTAGAATTTGATTCGATTGGCGAAAATTTTAAAAAGCTAGATATTGATGTAATAAAATATGAGATTGCTGAGCGAATAGACACGTTTAATCCCGATGTCATTCTCCTTGACTTCCGGCTAATTGAAGACCGCGATGCCGATTGCAGATTTGATTATATATCGGGTACCCAAATTTTATCAATGCTAAAAGGGACTTTTTATAATCCAGGGAAATCTTATGGTAGGCAAGTTTTGATATTTTCAGCTACAAGTCGCATCGAAAATATCCTACGCCTAAAAGCTCTCAATGCTGATGGATTTATTCTAAAAGAGAAGGCGTCTTTTTATTCCGGGAAAGATGACACCAAAGCCATAATATCAAATATGGTGAAAACTCTGTCGGAAAGCATAGTACGGGCAGGATTCCTTAAGAAGTTAAATGCTAAGTTTGACAACATTTTATGTATAACTGATAGCTATAATTATCCGATAGATTTTGTTGAGTCAATCAAACATACAGTTGATTCAATAAGGCTAACGTCTCAAAATAACAAATTGAACGAAAGTGTACTACAACTAATTTATTTAGATATTTTCAAGATATTTGAAAGTATTAAGAATATTTCAGGAATTATATTATTTCCAAACGATTTTGCATTGTCAGTAAAGGCGAGTACTTTTCTCCAGATTTGTTCTCATGGAAAATCTTCGATATATCAGAAAAGTCCTGATGATTGGAATTGCATACACAAATTCTCGTTATCTCCCATACATCACAAATATTGCAAAGAAAAGAATCTAAATTTTGCTATATGCGCTATCATTCTTTTTAGGTTAGGTTATACCCAAATTGATGATACTCATTGGAATGACATACGCATCATCCGGAACACCATTGCACATGGAGATAATGGACAACTTGCTAAAAGGAATTTAATCCTAAATATAGATTCGTTAAAATCATACATATTAATAATGTTAGATTTAATTGATATGATCTTAGATCCAACTAAAATTAACGAGATAAAGCCTATTCTATCATAGTCGTGAATAATATCCAGTTAACCCAATCTCAGCAATCTGCCATTGCGGCCTTCAAGGAATTTCTTGATGGCGATGAGCAGGTGTTTATGCTCAAAGGCGCAGCCGGCACGGGCAAGACAACTCTCGTGACAGAATTTCTGAAAATTCTTGAGGAGCAGAAACGAGAGTATGGCTTGATGGCTCCGACCGGCAGGGCTGCCTATATCATAGGAAGCAAAACCGGGAAACCTGCATTTACCATACATCGGAGCATATATGGCTTGTCAAAACTGAAATCAACAAGTCAAAACAAAGAGGATGAGGATGACGGAGGGATGCATCTAAGATTTGGGCTAAGGGGCAATAATGATTCTCTCAAGGCTGTGTATATTGTGGATGAGTCCTCGATGGTATCCGATAATTTTTCTGAGAATGAGGCCTTTTCCTTTGGCTCCGGGTGCCTGCTGACGGATTTGTTCGAGTTTACCCGGGGACGCAAAATCGTGCTGGTTGGCGATTATGCCCAGCTCCCACCAGTAGGAATGAATTTCTCGCCTGCCCTCGATAAGGAGTATATTGAGACTAAATTCAGCTGCAAGGTTGCCGAGTTTATGCTTCGTGAAGTGATGCGTCAGTCAGACGGGAGCGTTATGCTTTCTAACGCTTCTAAAATCAGGGAAGCCGTGGAGCGGAAATCATTCATTGAATTCAGCCTTGACAAGGGAAACGATTCAATTCCCGAAAATACGGATTTGCTCGCTCCGTATTATCGGTTGTTCGAAAATAAGCCGAGCGTAAAAGCCGCTGTGATTACTTACAGCAACAAACAGGCGTTAGACTATAATCTTGCTATCCGAAGGCATTATTACGGTGACACTGCCCCACGACTTAAGGCTGGGGATCTCTTGATGATATGTCGCAACAACTATGCCTATGAGTATGAATTGTTCAACGGCAATATCGTTCTGGTCGAGGCCTGTCAACCGGATTCAGAGGTGACAACGCGTACTGTAAGAGTTAAGTTAGGGAAAAATAGAATCGAACAGGTGGAACTACGATTCCGCCGTGCAACGATTTGCTTTGCCGTCCGCGGCATGCGAGTATCATTAAATGTGATGTTGCTTGACAATTTTCTTGATGATTCCTCCGGTTCGGTAGGTGGATTATTAGCACGGGCATTAATCGTATATTTCAACAATCGACTGCCGGAAAAAATTAAATCTCGCTATAATGAGATACGCAGATTGTTGAGATCGAAAGATAAACTTACAATAGAACAACAAGAACTTTGCGATACCTATATTAATTTATTAAATAAAGACCCTTATTATAACACGGTAATCTGTAAGTATGGCTATGCAATGACGTGTCATAAGGCGCAGGGCGGCGAATGGGAGAATGTATTTGTGGATATGTGCCGTTTCGGAGGCACGGCCAACGAAGATTACTTCCGCTGGGCCTACACCGCCCTTACACGCGCAAGAAAACGGGTGTGGCACTTCCGTTCTCCTGATTTTAACTATATCAGTAATCTGGTGGTAGAGGAAATTAAGCCATCGGCCGATATAAAGGTAAGTAACTACTCTGGTGACGGAAACTTCTGCGATTCAAGATTTGAGCGATTGACCAAACTTGCCATGCAAAATGAACTATCGGTAAGCGAGGACAGATCCAAACAGCATCAGCATATTATCAAATTTACAGATAAAAATGGGGCAACGGCAACATTCCAACTGTGGTATAAGGCAAAGGGCTATAGCGCCAAGGATATACTCTTATCTTCAACATCCGAAGAGTTTACGGCTTTGTGCACTCTATTGATTGATGCTTCATATGCCCCAGTAATTGTCCCCTTCTCTGCTCCCGACAGACCATTTGCTGAGAAGTTAGTGAATTTTGTCAAAAGTCAGATAGATGAGACTGGAATTCAGTTACTGGATATCACACAGGAATACTATCAAGATGTGTTTCATCTAAAAACAGACGGTATTGCACAAATAGGCTTAACCTATACAGCAAAAGGCAATTATACCTATATGAGGCTGACCAGTTCGCTGGGAGGTCTTGACACAAAACTTCAGGCACTAAGAGAAAAGTTTTTATAATCAATGCGTTTTTATTCACTCTGAATATGACAATTAAAGAGATTACGTCACTTCGTAAGTCCGGACATCTTCAAGAAGCCTTAGAAGCCGCTGAAAAAGAGTTCGCACAAAGCGCCAACAAATATACTGTCGGGGCACTGTTTTGGTGCTTGAATGATCTTTACAAACAAAAAAACAGCGAGGAGGCTGCTTCTATAATAGAGCGAATGAACGCTCTATACAATGATTACTGCATTGGTGACGAATTAATGCAGAAAGCTCTTAGGTCAGCAAAACGACGAGGTTTGCCACATTTTCAAGAGATAAAAGATGCAGTTGAGAATACAAAAAGGGGGGGAAATGCTAGCTCTGCACATCAACGAGCTACTGTATGGTATAAAGAAGGACAACTTGATAAGCAATTGTATCCGGATTTCGGATGGCTAACCTATTATGCGCTTAAGCAGACCGCAGTAGGGGAAGTCCAAAAGAGGAAAGCCTTGCTCAATCAATATCTCCAATTAGATTTGCCCAAACCATCCATTCTTCATTCCCTTATCCTTGGGGAAGCCATAAAAGTTGAACAGAACACGCCTCTGCAGTTCCGCATTCGAGATTTTATCCGTATCTGGGGACTTGAGAATCTTCGTGATGAGGATTGGGAACAATATCGTACTGATAATGGCAACACTTTGCCGTCTACAGTTGAAAAACTCATTGGTGTTTATGCTAAGGAACTGAAGACTGATGGCGTAGAATCTTCAGCGGATTTCAGCCAGTTGGTTGATAAAGCTCTTGAAAAATATCCCACGAGCCAAAACATGCCGTATTTCAAAGCTACAGTTCTTATCTCTCAGGGTAAAGTGCAAGAAGCATTGATATATTATAAAAATTTGATTTTGCAATTCCCGTCAAAATTCTATTTGTGGAATCAAACTGCGGAGTTGGTTGAGGATATTGACACGAAGATCGGATTACTGTGTAAGGCTCTTACCTGTGGTACTGACGATGAATTTCTCGGAGGTGTGCGCCTAAGACTAGCGTCTTTACTATATCAGAAAGGGATGAGGGAAAACGCAAAACATGAACTGGAAAGATATAGAGAGACATACCAAAGCAAAAGATGGAATTTAAAATCGGAATTTTGGCAACTCTATAATCAGGTAAGCTCTGTGGAAAAGGCTATTGACAACAATACTATCTATTCTGAATATTCTGTCAACGCTGATGAATTCATTTATAGTTCCTTGTCAACAGTAGTTGCTGTAAAGGTTGCTGAAACTCAGAATGATGACCGGAATCATCCCGGACGCAAGATCACAACATGGATTCTCCGCACCGCCAATGACGCTATAAGATTGCGGAAACCGGCCAAGTTCCGACTTAATCGGCGCACCACTAATGGAGCGATCTTTGATATAAAGCTACAGAAGGGCAGAATTGTTTGGATTAAAGAACATATCGGCAGTTTATCCGTATCATGGCTTAAAGAAGTAAGCGGTGAAATACGAATGCGGAGCGATAGGAATGGGAAAAAGTATGCAATAATATCCGGTTCATATGTTGGCGAGAACTTATTGAAAGGGATCAATGAAGGTCAAAGAGTAAAGGCGCTTTCAATTCAGCAGAAAGATGGACGTTGGTCTGCCATATCAATTATAAAGCTTAAATGTTAAAACAATGCCTGCAACAAAAAATGCAATGACACGCTATGCGTTGATCGATAGAATGCTTGCCAACCGTAATAGACCATACTCTATTCAGGATATAACGGATACTTTAAATGAAAAGTTGCCGGAGTTTGGTCAGAGCCCCGTCTCTAAACGATGCGTTGAGAAGGATTTGAATTACTTAGAGTATGACAGCCCCTTCGATGTGGATATAGAAGAATATTGGATTGATGCTTCAGATAAAAATGACCGCCCTTATAGGAAGCGTTGCATTCGTTATGCGGATCCAACATTTTCAATATTTAAGCCA
The DNA here is from genome assembly GCA_947177405.1 of uncultured Porphyromonadaceae bacterium. Taxonomy (GTDB): domain Bacteria; phylum Bacteroidota; class Bacteroidia; order Bacteroidales; family Muribaculaceae; genus Lepagella. Next base: position 17,529 of record CAMWUJ010000013.1, read on the forward strand.
AAATTGACTGACGAAGAAAAAACAGTATTGTCAATAGCTCTTGACGCCCTTGGCAGTTTTGACGGGCTTGATAATTTTGAATGGCTCAATGACTTGACAAATCGCTTGAATTTAGAGCAGCATGAACCGGTAATTTCTTTATCCAAAAATTTGCAGACTAATTCCACACTTATTGCGAGGCTGTTTACAGTAATAAGACTTAAACAAGTTATTAATCTACATTATCACACATTCATAAATGACGAGATTCGTAGTGTTTGCATATCACCTTATTTACTTAAGGAATACAATAATAGGTGGTATCTAATTGCATCGGCATCAGATACGGGACGAATATTAACATTTCCATTAGACCGCATTGACAATTTCAGTATCAACACTAATGTGTTATATTTATCGGCTCCTGAAGACCTGTATGAACGTTATGAAGAGATCATTGGTGTTACATATAACGAAGATTGCTCGCTTCAAAAAATCATATTCTGGGTATCGGACAACTCAAAGGATTACGTTATTACCAAACCAATTCATGGCTCTCAGAAAATCATTAGAGGAGATATGGACTCACAACTTCGCCATACCTATCCGAAACTAAATAATGGAAAATTCTTTCAGATAGAGTGCCGTGAGAACTACGAACTAATTAGGGAACTTATTTCATACGGGCCTGAACTAATATTATTGTATCCTACCAAACTTAAAAACAAGATACAAAGACGTTTAGATAACACATTATTACAATATAGATTGTAATAACTTTGGATATATTTAATTGTCTGGTATCCTAAAAAAATAGTTGTTAATCCCAATCTATTATTAAACTATAAAATTCCCCAAAACGATATAAGATGGATGCGGATTTAAGGAATTTTATTACCTATAGATTGAAATAGAAGGTGCCGGTGGAGAGGGGCACATAAAAATTATAATATACCCCGCGAAGATAATAATATGTATTGAAAGCCTGCTGGTCGATTCCTGTATCCCAAAAATCAGTCCACGGATTATATGCGTTCAAGACCTCCACATTGTATTGAGCTCCATTGTAAGTATAGCTCACCACCATCGGTATCACACGCCATATTCCCTGTGCATCGTAACCACATGCTATGACTTTCTCCACTCCCTGATTTGGATTGGGAGTGACGTTGACCACAATAGAGGGGTTTGTGTTCCAGTTGTTCCACCCCGGTCCCCATCCGTTGTTCCAGCCCGGACCGGGACCTACCGGACCGGGACCCGGATTCCATCCCAAACCATTTGCAGGACCAATGGGTGCGTTGGGTCGAAAACTACCCCCGGATCCGGGAGCCGGAACTGATGTAGCCCCACCGGGGCCTCCACCGGGGGCGCCTAAACTATTTTGAGCATTAACTGATCCGGCCAACCCAATGATGGAAGCCACCAATACGGATAGTCGCAGATATCTTGAAATCGTGTTTTTCATAATTTTCCTTTTTTCTATTATAACAATTCACACGCCCAAAATCCTTCCGAAATTCTCTTGGATGCACGGCGTTTCTATCAATTTTTTGCTAATTTTAAAATATTTGCTTACCTTTGCACCTCTCATAATACTTTATTATTACCATTTGCTTATGAAAAAGATTTACGCTTTGTTACTATGTTCTCTTCTCGGAGGCAATATTCTCTTGGCCTCTCCCTCCTTCAAATCCCTGATGAAGGGCAACCCAAAAAACACACCCCGGAAGGCAATCTCTGATAGAGAGAAATTTTCATCCCGATCCTCCCGGGCGGCTGAGATATGGAGAGCAAAGACCCAGAAATCTTTTGGCTGGAACGGCACCCGATGGGAACTCGAAGAGACCTATAAGACAGATTATGATTCCAATGGTCTCAAGACCGCACAGACCGTAACCGACATAGAGGGATTCACTACAAAGGAAACATACACTTACAATGAAAACGGGATGTTGCAAACCCGCTTTGCTGAAGTGGCAGAATCCCCCAATGGCGTATTTTCAAATTCCTCTAAACTCTCCAGAGAATATGACACTGTCCTAACCTCATTTATCACTGTAAATAATCAGGAACTCTGGACCGGAGAGGCATGGGTGCCTTCCAACAATTACACTCAGACCATCACACGCAATGAGCAGGGAAACATAACCGCGATGGAAAGATCCGTGTATTATATGGGCATCATGGATCCTGTGTATAGACTCAAGATAGAATATGGAGCTGACGGAAAAGCCTCAAGAATGGAAGAATCCGAGCTCACCTATGATTATGCTTCCGAGGAATATGAATGGGTTGTATCTACAGTTATCGAGGATATTATATGGGAGGAGACCAACGGTCAGATAGTGAATATTTCCGAACTCAACGACCTCTTCGAGGGAGATAACCGCATCAAGAGCGCCACAGTGACTGTGGAGGACATGACCGCTTCCTTGAATGTGGAATATGAAGGACCGGAATATACAGCCACATTAGCTTTCTTCGACGAGGAAGAGGGAATGAATGTGGAATCATCTATTTCACTCTCCTATCTTGATTCCGCCACTGATCCCGACTCCAATCATTGGACTATCGGTAGAGAATATCTCACCACCACCCGCTTCATGATGACATCCCTTCCTATATATGAGGAGAATGTCCGTGAAACCTACGTCTATGACAACAATGACCTCATTATTCTTGAAAAAGTGGAAATTGGGAATGGTGAAGACTGGGAGATCGAAGATATGGTGACAGGAAATGTAAAATATGATGAGGAGAAAGGGTATCCACTCAGCTGGACAGTAGCTGCTCTGGATTATGAATCCGGTCAGGTAGTCAACTCTTTCCGTGCATTATATTCTGATTATGAGGATGTCTCAGTCGCCGGTGTGGAAGAAATATCTCCCGAAACGGGTGATTACCCGGCTATCTATTATAATCTTCAGGGGATGCGTGTGGATAAACCTCAGGCGGGTGCTTTCTATATAAAGGTAGTCAACGGTAAAAGCACAGTCATAAGATTATAAGAGAAATGATTGCAAGGTGAAAAGATTGTAAGGTTATAATCATAAGTATCGGGGCTACAAAGACCACATTTCCTCTGTTTATCAAAGGGAATGGGGTCTTTTATATAATTTCATTCCCAATTTCTCTTTATCCAGCAATATTTTGAAGCACGGTGGCCGATATTTAAAGAAAAATCAGTAAATTTGCAGATTGATAAGCAGAATAATAACCATTGCGCCCCGGGGCTGCAATAAATATAATAATAACAATGGCAAAACAGGAAGACGTTTTCAAAACCATCATAGCCCATGCCAAAGAATATGGGTTTGTGTTTCAATCCTCTGAAATCTACGACGGTCTCTCCGCCGTGTATGACTACGGTCAGAACGGTGTGGAGCTGAAAAATAATATCAAACGTTACTGGTGGGAGGCTATGACAATGCTCCATGATAATATCGTGGGTATTGACTCCGCCATCTTCATGCACCCCACCATCTGGAAAGCTTCCGGACATGTGGATGCGTTCAACGATCCTTTGATCGACAACCGCGACTCCAAGAAACGCTATCGCGCCGATGTGCTCATAGAAGACGAAATGGCTAAATTCGATGACAAAATCAACAAGGAAGTGGCTAAGGCCGCCAAACGCTTCGGTGATGCATTCGATGAGAATCAGTTCCGCGCAACAAATGCCCGTGTGATCGAGAATCAGAAGAAACGCGACGAACTTCATGATCGTTTCTCCAAAGCCATGAATGATAACAATCTCGATGAGCTCAAGCAGATTATCCTCGATTATGAGATTGTGGACCCTATCTCCGGAACCCGCAACTGGACCGACGTGCGCCAGTTCAACCTAATGTTCAAGACAGAAATGGGATCAACTGCCGATGGCGCGATGAACGTCTATCTTCGTCCTGAAACAGCTCAGGGTATTTTCGTAAACTATCTTAACGTGCAGAAAACCGGCCGTATGCGTCTCCCCTTCGGTATCGCCCAGATCGGTAAGGCTTTCCGTAATGAGATTGTGGCTCGTCAGTTCATCTTCCGTATGCGTGAATTCGAGCAGATGGAGATGCAATTCTTCGTTCGTCCCGGCGAGGAGCTCAAATATTTCGAATTCTGGAAAGAGACCCGCATGAAATGGCACAAGACCCTGGGGCTGGGCGATGAGAAATATCGTTTCCACGATCACGACAAACTCGCCCACTATGCCAACGCCGCTACCGATATCGAATTCCGCATGCCTTTCGGTTTCAAGGAAGTGGAAGGTATCCATTCACGCACAAACTTCGACCTCTCACAGCATGAGAAATTCTCAGGTAAGAAGATTCAATATTTCGATCCCGAGCTCAACGAAAGCTATGTGCCATACGTGATCGAGACTTCAATCGGTGTTGACCGTATGTTCCTGAGCGTATTCTGCAGCTGCTACGAAGATCAGGATCTCGGCAACGGCGACCACCGAGTGGTGCTCCACTTCCCGGCTCCTATCGCACCGGTGAAATGCGCCGTCCTCCCGCTTGTGAAAAAAGACGGTCTCCCCGAAAAGGCACGCGAGATCCAGCATCGCCTGCGCTTCGACTTCACCTGCAACTACGATGAGAAAGACTCCATCGGCAAGCGCTACCGCAGACAGGATGCTATCGGAACCCCCTATTGCATCACAGTCGATCATCAGACTCTTGAAGATAACACTGTTACTCTCCGTCATCGCGACACTATGGAGCAAAGCCGCATAAATGCCGATGACCTCGTCAAGATCCTTCATGACGAGGTGAGTCTCAACAGTCTGCTTCGCAAACTTCTTTAAGTATTCTCCATTACTCCATCCGGCCTCCCTCTCCCGGAGGTCGGATGGATCATATCATTTCCCTAAATATGAAAAAAATATTATTCATGATACTTGCAGTGGTGGCTCTTTCCTCGCTCACCTCCTGCAACTATAATTCTCTGGTGGAGAAGCAACAGAATGTGGATCAGGCATGGGCACAGGTGGAAAACCAATACCAGCGCCGTGCCGACCTTATCCCCAATCTCGTCAATACAGTGAAAGGGTATGCCGAGCATGAGAGCAAAACTCTCGAAACCGTCACCAATGCCCGCGCCGGTCTCACCAAAGCTTATGAGACAGCTCAGGCCACCGAGGCTTCGCCCGAAAACATCGATCAGTATCAGCAGGCACAAAGCAAACTGAAGAGCGCTCTCGACATATATGTCAACGCCGTGCATGAGGCATATCCCGACCTGAAGGCCAACACCAACTTCATGAATCTTCAGACCCAGCTCGAAGGAACCGAAAACCGCATCTCCACCGAGCGTATGCGCTACACCGAAGCCGTGAAGGATTACAATACATCTATAAAGAAATTCCCCACCAATATCTATGCCGGATGGTTCGGTTTCAAGGAGAAACCCCAGTTTAAGGCAGAAGCAGGCGCTCAGAAAGCACCCACTGTCGAATTCTGATATCACGGCAACCACCTCTAATTAAGAACCTTGATTCTTTAAAAATGAAGAAAATCCTATTCATATACCCCGCTCTCGCTCTCTGTTCCATCATCTTCAACGGATGTCTTAAAGGGCATGACAACGACTATTATTCCGACTGGAGGAAGCAGAACGACGAATGGATCGCTAATTTAGAGAGCGAAGTGGCTGCAGGAAGAAGCGAATATACCAAGTTCTCAGCCGATTGGGCTCCTCAGAACAGTGTTTTTGTGAAATGGCATAACGACCGTGCGCTCACACAGAAAAACCTCACCCCCCTCTCCACATCTACCGTTGATATTACCTATTCGATGGAGAATATCGAGGGAAAGAACCTCGGTGATTCATTTTCCGTCACCACCTATGGCGACAGCATCTACCGCAGTCAGCCTAACCAGAACATTGCCGGAATGTGGATCGCCATGCTAAATATGCATGTAGGCGACTCGGTGACAATGGTGATCCCTTATCTCTCAGGATACGGAGCAAAAGCACAAGGCGGTATCCTCCCTTATTCAACATTGATTTATCATGTTAAGATGAAGAATGTGTTGAGATACGAAAAATAAACCAATCTCCTAAAACCTTTACAATGAAACCTTATCTCTTAGCTCTATTGTCGGCCTCTCTGATCGGAGGAGCTGCTTCTGCCTATACTCTCACCGGATTCAGACAGCTCGCCCCGGCCGACCTCAACATTCCACCCATGCCTGATTCCCTTACAAAGGAGAATCCTTTCTCGGCTGACAAACTTCTTGAGATGCGTGCCGCCCTTCGTGCCGCAGATTTCAAGCAAGACTGGACCACAATTCTGCCCGACACTGCCGGAAGAGTGATGTTGAAGAAAGCCGATACGCGACCACGCCTTCACACTATAACCACACGACTGCGCGCCGACCGTTTCTGTAAAGGAAAACTCGTGCTCAACACTCCGGCGATGGCCGACCTGCTGGTCAACGGTGCCTCCGTTGCCAAAAAGACTACTTCCGATTCTCTCCCCTCCGATATTTCAGCCCCCCTCGACCTCAATCCGGAAGCCGATTACGATATCCAGATTAATCTCCTCGCGATGCCCGATGACAAAGGGGATGCTGACTTCAAATTGGAATTCGTGCCAGATAAGGAATTCGAGAATGTCAATCTATTCTCTTCCAATGATATGAAACGTCGATTCGCCCCGGTCAATACCATGAGGGGCGAGAGAGTGACCAATGTGCAGCTCTCTCCTGATGGCAAATACCTCATCACCGTATATTCCCGCACCGTCTCGGCTACCGAGACCTATCGCCGTGCCACTCTTTCCGAAACAGCCACTGGAAAGGTGATAAATGAAAATATCGACCCTGCCTCTTCATGGATGTCTAAAGGTAGCACCCTTTATTATCCGGTGTCCTCACAAGGGGGATTTGATTTATACACAATGGATCTCCCCTCGATGAATACCCGGAAACTGGCTGCCGGAATACCCGACAATAATTTCACTCTCTCACCGGATTCCCGCTATCTCTTCTATTACAAGACTGTGGAAGGCGATAAGGATACCGGCGTGATGCGCAGGGTGAAGAGTCCCGATGACCGTATTCCCGGCGACCGTGACCGCAGCTACATAATGCGTTACGACCTCAAGAATCGCATCGCTGTGCCTCTCACCTATGGTGGTTCTTCAACAATTATGCTTGATTTCAACCGCGATGGATCCAAGATGCTTTTCATGTCAACGCGTCAGACTCCCTCAGAGTATCCTTTCTATCTCAATTCAATCATCGAGATGGACATGAATACATTGAAGACCGACACCATCATCGCTGACAACGGATATGTGACCAATGCCATTTATTCTCCCGATGCACGGCAACTTTTCGTGACCGGAGGCCCACAGAGTTTCGGAGATTTAGGTGTGAACGCAGGAAATCATGAGATTCCCAATGCTTTCGACAATCAGGGCTTCATCTATACTATTGCAGATGGAAATGTAAAGGCCGTGACTCGCGAATTTGACCCGGCTATCGAGGCGGGTCAGACATGGAACTATGCCGACGGTAAGATATATTTCAGGGGAGAGACCGGCTTCTTCACATACATATATTCTCTCGACCCTAAGACCGGTAAAATATCCCGCATAGATACCGATATGCGCACCGTGAGCAGATTCTCGCTTCCCGAAGATAATGCACAATGGCTCGCCTATTACGGCGGCGATTTCGATAATGTGGGGGCTGCATATCTCGTGAACCTCAAGACCGGAAAATCAAGGCTTATCGACAATCCTATGGCTGAAGAGCTCGAAGGAATAGAATTCGGCAAGATGGAACCCTGGAAGTTCACTTCATCATTCGGCGATGAAATTGATGGTTACATCTGCTATCCTCCGGAATTTGATCCTTCCAAGAAATATCCCCTGATTGTATATTATTATGGTGGCACATCTCCTTCGAATGCCTCCATGTATCATCTCTACAGTCCTCAGGTGTTTGCATCCCGTGACTATGTGGTATATGTGGTCAATCCGAGTGGAACCACCGGCTACGGACAGGAATTCTCTTCGCGCCATGTCAATGCCTGGGGAAAGCAGACTGCAGAGGAGATTATCGAGGGAACCAAGAAATTCTGCAAGGATCACAAGTTTATCGACGACAAGAAGATAGGCTGTATCGGTGCTTCCTACGGAGGATTCATGACCCAGTATCTCCAGACCCTCACCGACATCTTCGCTGCCGCTGTCTCCCACGCCGGTATCTCCAATGTGACAAGCTACTGGGGCGAAGGCTTCTGGGGCTATTCATATAATTCCGTGGCCGCCGCAAAGCATTATCCCTGGACCGACCCCGATCTCTATACCCGTCAGGGTTCCCTCTTCAATGCTGATAAAATCCATACTCCCCTTCTCCTGCTTCATGGCAAGCTCGACACCAATGTGCCCATCGGAGAAAGTATTCAGATATTCAATGCCCTCCGCGTATTAGGACGTGAGGTGGAATTTATCACTGTCGAGGATGAGAATCATGTGATATCGAATTACGACAGAAAGCTTCTTTGGCAAAACACCATCATGGCATGGTTTGCCAAATGGCTTCAGGACGATCCCCGCTGGTGGAATGAAATGTATAAATAATCTCTTTTCATAAGATCGGAATATCGGAATCACCGGTTTTCATCCGTGATTCCGATATTCCATTTTCTCAATTTTACTAATTCTCAATTTTACTAATAAAAATTCATAAGAAGATATGCGAAAGCTATTATATACGATAGTTCTCTGCTCTACTATACTGCCTCTTCTGAGTATCTCCTCCTGCGGTAAGCTCAAGGGAGTGGAGGAAGGTGAGGAAACACAGGCCGAGATAGAGGCCGCCATGATGGAGGGCCGTTCGGCTGCCCGGGAGTTCATCAACAAACGTTGGAACGATACCATTCAACTCCAGAGCCTTATCCTGGAGGCGCGCACCAAAAGAGTGCCTTACGATACTGTCAACAAACCCCGTTGCCGGGCGGCTTTCGACTCGGCTTTCGTATCCACGGTGCGCACCGTGCGTCCCGACATAGCTAATGCCCTGAGTAAATGATTGTCCTGCCTGATAAAGATATTGTAACTCTCCTCGACACGGAAGCACAACGTATCAACCGGCCGGAATTTATCGCCAACGATCCCGTGCAGTTTCCACGACGTTTCTCCGATCCTCGTGATATAGAGATCGCTGCTTTCCTGTCGGCTATCATTGCCTGGGGAAAACGCACTATGATATGCAGAGATGCGGATAAGATGCTTTCTCTGATGGACAATATGCCCTATCAGTATGTGATGGAAAGAGGATATGAGGATCTTGACCCCTCTCTCAATATCCATCGCACTTTCTTTGCCCGCAATATGGCGTATTTCCTTCGCGGTATCCGAAGGATAATGAAAGAATATGGATCGATCGATTCATTCGCAGCTTCAATCCGTGCGGGTGAAGAGGAGGCTCCGGCATGGTGCCTGGTGAGGGAAATGCAGAAGATCATGATGGATGAGAACGCTGGAGTGGCCGATTCCCGGGCACTGCCTGTCAATATTGACCACTCAGCCCTGAAAAGAGTGAACATGGCGCTACGCTGGCTGGTAAGAGACGATGGCATTGTGGATATGGGAATCTGGGAATCGATTCCAAAGAATAAACTTTTCATCCCTCTGGATGTCCATGTAGGGAACACTGCCCGTAATTTAGGACTCCTTGAAAGAAAATCTAACGACCGCAAGGCAGTGGAACAGCTCACCTCTACCCTTCGGCTTCTGCGCCCCGCCGACCCGGTGTTTTATGACTACGCTCTATTCGGAATCGGGGTGGGAGAATGATTAGTTACGGACGAATTTAAATTATGAAGTTGCTTAAACTTCAATTTTCTGATTAATTTAATCAAAAAATGAAAAAGACTATTCTATCACTTTTGACTTTTATTATTGTTTCCTTGTTGGGTTCGTGTGCCTATGCCGACTCCAATATTCCCAAAAGAGAATTCCGTGGAGCGTGGCTTCATCTCATAGGTCAGTCGCAATGGGCGAAAAAGACCCCTGCACAGCAACGCGAATATATCCGCAGTGAATTTGACAAGCTGCAGGAAGCGGGCATCAATGCTGTGGTATTTCAGGTGCGTCCGGCTGCCGATGCAGCATATATATCCAAGCTTGAGCCCTGGAGCAAATTTCTTACCGGCAAGCTCGGTAAAGCTCCCGACCCTATTTGGGATCCATTGCAGTTCGCCATTGAGGAAGCACACAAGAGAGGAATGGAATTGCATGCATGGCTTAATCCTTACCGCGTAACTACGGCTCCCGGCGAAGTGCTCCCCGCCGACCATATCGCAAATAAACATCCCGAACGCTTTTTCAAATATGACGGTAAGATTCTCTTTGACCCCGCGTATCAGGAGAACCGCGACTATATATGCGAAGTAGTTTCCGATATCCTTACCCGCTATGATGTGGATGCTATTCATATCGACGACTATTTCTATCCTTATCCCAAGAAAGGTCAGAGTATTCCCGATGACAAGAGTTATGCCAAATTCGGAAAGGGAATGGATCGCGGTGACTGGCGCCGTCAGAATGTGAACCTGCTAATAGAGCAGATGTATAAGACTATCAAGGAGACCAAGCCCTGGGTGAGATTCGGCATCTCACCATTCGGTATCTGGAGAAACAAGAAAAACGATCCGCGAGGAAGCGAAAGCAACGGTTTGCAAAACTATGACTCCCTCTATGCCGACATCCTTCTTTGGATGAAGAACGGTTGGGTTGACTATGTTTCTCCCCAGCTCTACTGGGAACTCGACCTCGCCGTGGCTCCGAGCCGCAAGCTTGCCAAATGGTGGAGCGACAATTCCTATGGAACCGACATCTATATCGGACAAGATCTGCGCCGCACAATGGGTACTCCCGACACCAAGGCCGGAAAACCCAATGAGCTTTACACAAAGATCAAACTTTCCCGCGAACTCCCCAATACCAAAGGCGCAATATGGTTTCACGGTTACTGGCTCACTGAGAATTACAAGGGTGCCCACACACAGATGGCTAACGAACATTATCCCACTCTCGCCCTTCCTCCGGTGTATGGAGACAAGAATGTGGTGCCGGATCAAGTGAAAAATATAAGGATAGGCAAAGACAAGCAAGGGAAGGTCCTTCTCGAATGGGATGCACCTGCTAAAAACGGCAAGGTTGAGAAAGAAACCGATCCGGTGAAATATGTAGTGTATGAATTCCTTCAAGGCGAGAAGCAGGATCTTAACAATCCTGAAACCATCATCTCCATTACCTCCGACACCGCAGTGGTGCTCCCCGGGGTGCCTGAGGGTAATACTTATGCCGTTACCGCAGTGGACCGTATGAACCGTGAGTCAAAGCCCATCTTCCTTTATGGGAAAAAATAATCTGATCAGACTATGAAATTAAAACTGATTTTATCCTCAATTCTTCTCCTATCGTTTGGGTTTACAGCTCGTCCCGACGACATATATTCCGATGCGTTGCTGAGAAAAGCGCAGAAGGGAGATATGAAAGCCATGTTCGATCTCGCACATACCTATTATTCCGGAGTAGGAACAGAAAAAAATCGTTATGAAGCCGTACGCTGGTTTGAAAAATCCTTGGCAGCCGGGGAAACGGCTTCTCGTGTTATGCTCGATTGGGTGAATCTGCGTGAAGCAAATTTTGGATATTCTCTTCTCACTCTTGCTGAGAATGGAGATCCGGAAGCACAATATTCCTTAGGCTATAGTCTCGTTTTTCCGGATGCGACAATTTCAGAATCCGACAAATATGGAGATCATAAGCTCAGTGATCCCAAATTGGGAAAAGAATTTTTAGAGAAAGCCGCCGATCAGAATCTTCCGGATGCTCTTTACATATTGGGTTATATGTATCTCAATGGTGTCCACACAGAAAAAAATGCCGTTAAAGGGGTGGATCTTCTGCATAAGGGGGCTGAATTGGGAAATTCTTCAGCCCAATATCTATATGCTGCCTGCCTGATGGGAGGTGACGGATGTCAGAAAAACGAGCAAGAAGGACTTGAATGGTTGAGAAAGGCTGCCGATAACGGACATCCGGAGGCCATGTATTTTATTGGAAGAGCTAATGAGGATGGTCAGTATGGAATGGCTGTTAATATTCCTGAAGCTCTGAAATGGTATAAGAAAGCTTATGAGGTTGGATCAATAAATGCATGCCTCCAACTCGGCTACCTATATTATGAAGGGAAAAAAGTGGAAAAGAATCTGATGAAGACCACCCAATACTGGGGGACCGCTAAAAATCTCGGTTCAGTTCAGGCCACCAACAATCTCCAGGCAATCGCTCCTGAGTTTTCCAAGCAATTTCCCAAATTATTCAAGAATATGAAGAAAAGGGCTCAGCAGGGCGACCCGGAAGCCATAACTCATATAATGGCTTTATTTTTAGGCGACATCCCTTTTCAAACAAATCTTGAAGGTGGTTCCCATATTGAAAAGGCCGTTGAATGGATTAATTATGGGGTAGAGAAGAATATAGCGGATTTCTATGACCTTGCAGCTGAATTATACGAAACCGGTGATATTCCCGCGTATCTTCCTGTGGTGGAAAGGAAATCAGGGATATTTAAGGGATATACCTACAACAGAAAAAACGCGGTAACTCCCGACTTAGAGAAAGCAGCCGAACTTTACAACAAGAGTATTGCTTCCAATTCCACCCGACGTTACAATTCTCTCTTAAGAATGGCAAAGGCCAATTATGAAGGAGACGCCCTTGTAGGTGGCGAGAAGAATTATGCTGCATGTGCATGGCAACTTAAGGATGCTATAAAAATCCTTGAGAAGATGGCTCCTTCTAAGGAACTCTCCGATGCCTACGCTCTCCTGAGCAAATGCTATCGTTTCGGACGTGGTGTGAATCAGAGTGAGGATAAAGCTGAAGAATATGAACGCAAGAGTATGCGACTTGGAAACATCACCGGATTGAGAAGCGTGCAATTCGGCTTTTAATTCCCCTTTATCGTAAATAAAAAACAGGCTACACCAATATGAAAGGTGCAGCCTGTTTTTACATTTAAAGTCTTACGACTGTTTCTGATTACTCCTTTGTGGTTTCATCTTCCTTATCCACAATCTGAAGCTGCAAGCCCAGCGGAGTAAGAATTTTAGTCAATGTTTTAACTGATGGGTTCGCATACCCACCTTCGATTGCCTTGATCATCCGTACACTTACACCCGAGATTTCTGCCAATGCATTCTGAGTAGATCTGAGGCTCTGGCGGCGGCTGCGAATTACACTTCCTATTTCCATGGTTGTTTCTATAATTGAATTGAATAATAAAAATTTCACTCACCTTTGAAGGTAAAAAACTTCCCGAAAGAGATTTTCTGCACTTCACCTACAAATATAATAATAATAATTCAATCTATAAACATTTTCTCTTTTTTTTTATATTATTTTTGCCCAATACCCTTAATTTTTACAATATCTTGCCCTAAATATCATAAAAATTATATCCCTTTCTTCTATTTAACCTTTTATTACATCCCACTGCCAATAATTTGCATACTTTGATTCTAACTTTGCATCGTAACCACAAAACCGTATGACTTATGAATATTATTCAGACAATTTCAAAAAAGGCAGGAATAGCAGCCATCTATTTTATGGGTATTCTTGTGCTTTTCCTTCAACTCAGAAGCATTCTGGCATAAGTGTTTCACACTTATGATCTGGAGATCCGGAAAAGAATCAAAAATTAATTACTTGAAAGATTAGAGAATTGCCTTTACATTAGAAGGGGGTGGTCAAAATGCGAATTTTGACCACCCGTTTTATTATGATTCATACCTCTCTAAGAATAAGATTAATCTCTAAACCTTCTTTGAGAACTTGGCACACTGCGGACTGTAAGCAAGTGTCACCAGATGTCCTTCCGTCTCATAGGAGAATAGTGTGAGCTCCACCTCCTCTTCCCCTTTACGGCAAACGGCTTTTCCATATTCAATCACCGGAAACTCATTCTTATCATATACCGGCACGGCAGGCGATATTCCGGGAAGGCGTTCTATTCGGATCCCTTCTCTGAAATCAAGTCCTTCCTCAAGCATAGCCTTATAGCAAGCCTCTTTCGATGTCCACGCCAGAATATTAGCCCTGAGATCGGAAGCGGGGACAAGATTTAATTCCTCTTCATTCAGGAAACGATCCCTCACCTTCAACACCTGTTCTCGATCGGCACTCTCGGCATCCACACCCATCGCTGCCCGACGGCTGAATTCCGACAGGTCCACCTCCGGAGTAGCAGGAAGAGTGGCAACCACCAGCAATCTATCCGTATGGGAAATTGATATTCTGGATTCCTCTCCGAAAAGGAAAGGCGATCCATTGCGGTAGTGTCCTATCTCGCGATAAGCCTCCTTTCCATTCTCGCAATACACCTGATAAGCCATCTCCCTCCAGAGCTTGCCGCTCTTATCCTCACCGCCGCAAACCTCCTCTATCTTTATGCCCGGTATCGACGGGTGTCGCCAATATATGAATTCTGTTTCCATTTTTCAGTTATTTCCATCTTCAGCCTTGTCATCCTCAATATCCTCCTTTTTAGGCAGGACCGTCACCTTAACTTTTACTATACGATGCTTTTCCATCTTAAGTATAAGAAATTTGAGTCCATATTTCTCAAGAGTCTCCTTAGGAGTGGGGAAATCACCCTTGATATGAAGCAGAAGTCCCGCCAAAGTCTCCGCATCTCCTGTATCTCCCAATTCATCTTCAGAGATTCCTATCACGTCGCAGAAGTCGGAAAGCATTATCTTGGCATCGAAATAATATGAGTCAGGCGATATTTTCTTATACATGGATGAAACCTCATCATATTCATCATCAATATCGCCGACAATCTGCTCTATGATATCTTCGAGGGTTACGATTCCCTGAGTGCCTCCATATTCATCTATCACAATGGCGATATGAATCTTTTTCCTCCGGAAATCCTCAAGAAGATCATCGATCATCCTCGACTCCGGCACAAAGTAGGCTTCCCTTATCAGTTTCTGCCATTTGAAATTTTCATTCACCTTCCCTATATAGGGAAGAAGATCCTTGCTGTATAGTATGCCGGCTATGCTGTCTTGCGAAGTGTCATACACCGGTATTCTCGAATATCCGGAATCAAGAATCACTTTCATCACTTCCTCCCAGCTGTCATGAAGTTCTATTGCCGTGACATCTACTCGCGAAATCATAATCTCCCGGGCCTCTTTCTCTCCAAACGTCAAGATCCCTTCAAGCATCTCCTTCTCTTTGGAATCCTTCACATCAGATATCTCGAGAGCCTTTCCCAATTCATCGGGAGAGATATTCTCACCCTTCTTGCTGACAATACGCTTCACTATGAAAGAGCTTTTCACCATAATGCGCGACAGTGGCGAGAATATGACATTCAGAAACGCGATTCCCGGGGTGGCCATTCTCACCCACCATAACGTGCGTCCCCGGGCCACAAGCTTCGGGAAAATTTCCCCGCAAAGGAGGAGAAGGAAGGTCATGAAGACTGTCTGGACGAGGAAATCCACCACAGGGTTATGGAATTTCACTGTCTGATTGATGGCAAACGTGAGAAGCACTACCATCGTGATATTTACCAGATTATTTGAAATCAGGATAGTGGCAAGGAGTTTCTCGCTATTGGAGAGAAGCCGCATGGCGCGTTGATCGCCGGGCTTTTCCGATTCCTCAAGATCTTCAAGCTCCTGAGGTGACATTCCGAAAAAAGCTATTTCACTTCCGGATACGAAAGCGGAGACACACAGACACAACACTACTATAGCTATCAGCACCGACCATCCGAACCATGACGGCGGAGCCTGAAAGGAAACAGCGGCCTCTGTTCTGGCCAGAATAGTGAAAAGAATTGTCAATAACGGCGATGTCGCCGGTAAAGGATCTGTATCCAATTTTTCAGTTTTTTAATTAATACATCATGCGAAGAGACCCGTTTTAAGGTCTTCACATCCATTATTTATTGCAAAATTAACCCTTTATGTGCTGTTTTGCAAAAAAAGAAGATAAAAAATTCATTCCGAGGCAAGCTCCACCTTGTCAAGACGCACATACCATACGTATCCCTTCACGCTGCGGAATCGGCCTGTTTCCCTGAGAGCCGCTACATAGTTTTTCACCTGACGCCTGTACTTGGCCGAGCTTTTCAACGACTCGCCAAACTTATAATCCACCACAACGGCATCTCCTTCCGGTGACACCATTATCCTGTCGGGACGTTTCACTCCGCGTCCGCTATGAAGAATCGATCGCTCGTTGATCACCTTCCGGCTACCGTCAAACCATCCCTTCACATCCTCCCTCGAGGTCTTTACAGTGAGCAGGGCTGCAAGACGTGAGGACTCTTCCCGGCTTATCAGTCCTTTTATGGTGTATCGCCTCACGGCACGAGGTATATCCTCCTGACGGCCGACATCCTTCATAATCTCATGGAGTAAGTTTCCCTCCGAACGTGGATCAGGATCATCGGAGAGCTCCCCCTCTTCCGCATCCACAATATCCGGGAGATCTTCCGTGCGATACATCAGGAATTCCGGTGTCGGACGCGTGCAATAGTCATCCATATCTTTCTCCGAATTATCCGCTTCCTTCCCCTTTGCATTTTTTTCGTATGGATTGTATTTTATTCCATAGCTGTATCCCGTATCTTCAGAAACATTGAAACAGGACTTTTCCACAAGCTCGATCGGTCCCCCTTCCCCCTGCTCGGCAACCGTTTCAAGAAACATATCCAGCAAGGATGAGATCTTAAGCGGGTCCGGGGTCTTAGTGGTGGAAGGTTTGGAAAATATATACAACTCATGGGCTGCGCGCGTGAATGCCACATAGAGCATATTGAGCGAGTCCATCTTCTTGAGATCGTAATATTCGTTGAGGATATGCTCGTGCACTGTCCCTTCAAGCAGGGAGTTGGTTGACACGGGAAGATATCCCGGCAATCCGTCGGCGTCACTCCCCAATCCTGCGGGTTTGACCCATCGCCATTCCTCTTTTTTGGTTGAATCGGTGAATCCTGCATCAGCGAATGGCACAATCACCACAGGGTATTCGAGACCTTTTGATTTATGCACTGTCATCACCGTGACAGCATCCATATTTTCCGGTGACGAGATTGATGCGCTTCCTTTGCGTTCGTCCCACCATTGCAAAAATGAAGCAATGTCGGAAGGATGACCTT
The DNA here is from genome assembly GCA_947177405.1 of uncultured Porphyromonadaceae bacterium. GTDB lineage: Bacteria > Bacteroidota > Bacteroidia > Bacteroidales > Muribaculaceae > Lepagella. Next base: position 34,721 of record CAMWUJ010000013.1, read on the forward strand.
CTCCATATTCAAGCACGAGATCTTGGAATGCTGCCAGGAACACCGCATCGCGTTTCCTTATTTCCTGCGGCACAAACTCTGCTATTATTGACTCCACAAGTGCAGGAAGCGTTACAGCCTGCATCTTTGCAAGCATCCTGCGTATGCCGTCGTTGTCGCTTCCGCTTTTGAAAAAGGCGTCGAGACATTCGGGAGTGGAAAGCTCGGGATTACGCATGGCGAAAAATCTGAAATTACAAGCCACCTCCGACCAATCGGCCACACCCCGGCGCGCACGGTCGTCTCCTTCCCTCACCTCCGGGTCTGCACCGCGGCATATCGTTTCCAGCACCGAAGTCACCAGAGATACAGCCGCTGAAGTGGAAAGACGCAACGATTGTTCGCTCACATACTCGATGGCAGGCAGATCCGGATTCCCCGAAGCATTATGATCCATAAATGCAGCAATCACATCCTCTCCCTGATCATTTCTATCCACAAGCACGGCGATATCGCGCATCGAGAAACCACGCGACACAGCGTCAAGCACCGTATCCACCACTCCTTGCAGAGCATACTCCTTCCAGTCGCAATCGGATTCCTTACGGTTTCTCACCTCCACATATCCGTTTTTCTTTTTATTGTTGGGATGCTGCACCACATTGCGGTAGTCTGTCCTGAAATCACGACGTGCCTCAGAGACTTCGGCTCCCACCATACGGTTGAGGACGAGGGTGAGAAACTCAAAAAAACTGTTGTTGAATTGCACCACTCTCAGGTCGCTCCGCCAGTTGGTGTTTCGGGCAGAACCTGCTTCTGCTTCCTCATGTCCTCCCCCGAATTCCTCCGGCACCTTCTCTGAAATCAAGGAAGAGTCGGCATTGCGGAAACGGTAGATACTCTGCTTGGCATCACCGATAATGAGGTTTTCATTTCCACGCGACACGCTCTCGTGCAGCAACGGGCTCATATTGCGCCACTGCATCTCCGAGGTATCCTGAAATTCATCTATGAGGAAATGGTTAAGACGTGTGCCTATACGCTCATAGATAAAAGGGGTATCTTCCTCCCCTATGATATCATGAAGCATGGAATTTGTCTCTCCAAGTTCGATAGCATTATTTTCGCGCAGGTATTCATCCCGCTTTCTCCTTATGGCCTGCAACATTCCCATGAAAGGGAAATTCTCCTTATACAGGATCCAATGACGAAATTCTTTGCTTCTTAGTTTTCCTGCCCAAAGATCGAAAGCTTCAGCGAGATTCTGCTCCGCGTCCTCCATTTCATCGTAGATCGATGTATTTCCTTTCTTTTTTCTTCCGGTGTAAGCACCGGTATATTTTGGAGCGATCGACTCGACTGTCTTGCCGCTTTTTTTCGGCAGTTCATACCATTTCATATCCATTGCCAACGCGGCTTTCCCCCGGAAATATTTAAGGTCGATCTCCCCTATCAATCCTTCATTCTTCTTCACGAGCCGATGAAGCGCCTTGGCTGCTGCCTTTGTCTCCTCGAATCTCTTCTTCACCTCCCCTTCATACTTATCGCGCAACCTTTCATATATACCGGTAAGGTCGGGATCACTTTTGAAATAGGAGTCCAGCTCTCTCCTTATCTTCTTGAAGTCTTCATTCTCCAATCGTCTCACAGAGGCCCGCAGCAGGGTATAGGGATCGGTGTCGGCACTGCTCTTTGCAAAGATATTCCATCTCTTTCCGTCGCTCCTTGCCCGCGACATTATCTCCTCTATCCAATAAGAGGCTCCGGATTCATCATGACCGGAATTTATATCCTCAAGAAGTCCGTCGATAGCCATTGTGGAGAGATAATCCGTGTCTATCTCTATACGATAGGTATCGCTCAGATCGGATTCGTATGCAAATGTGCGCAACACCTGCTGGAAGAAAGAGTCGATCGTTGAAACCTGAAAATCAGAATAATGGTTAAGAAGAATCTCCACCGCCCGGCGGCACACCTCGCTTATCTTCTCCTCGCTCACGCTTCGGCCGTTCACGCTAAGCTCCTCCACGAAATCCTTCATATAGTCGGGCTTTTTGCCAGCTGAGGGAGGATAGCCCAACGCATGGAGTTTCTCTACGATGCGTTGCTGCATCTCGTTGGTGGCTTTATTGGTAAAAGTCACGGCAAGGATATGACTGAGGGAATCCTTCAGCTCATCCACAGTCCTCAGACGTCGTCCGCGACCGGGATAATCCTTATCTATCGGAATAGTGATATAATACCATATGTATTTCTTGGCAAGGGTGAAAGTCTTTCCCGATCCTGCCGAGGCTCGCTGCAACTCCAACATAATTCTAATGCCGAATATGTTAAATTCTATACCCCATATCTTTCAAAAGAGGTTTCACTTTCTCGCGTACATCTCCCTGAAGAAGAATCTCTCCGCCACGGGAAGATCCCCCGATTCCAAGACGCTGCTTCAGGCGCGTGGCTGTCTCGCGGATCTCTTCGTCATCGCTTGTGAAGCCGAATATTATGGTCGCGGTCTTTCCTCCGCGCCCTTTCTTCTCCATAGCGATACTCAGCTTCTCCTTCTTTGCAGGCTTTCCGGCTTTCTCCTCCTTTTCTTCAAGATTTCCGCTTCCCGACTTATCTTCGGGAAGGGAATCTTTCACTTGTGATAACATCTCTTTCCAATCCATGTCAGATTTTTGTTTTCAGTTCGTCGATTGAAACGGCACGGTCGATAAGCTGTCCTTCCGTATCGAAGATAAAGAAAGCGGGCATCTCAGTCACATTATATTTGGTAAGTATTCCGGAATTGCGTCCCTCGGAATCCGACACCGTTACCCACGGAAGATTCTTGGCTGCTTCCCTCCATTCATAGAGACCCGAATCGAGGGATACCATATAAAATGTCACTGCTCCTCCCCGTGAGTTATAAAGGTCGGCCAATGCTTTATTGATCGCCGGCGATTCTTTCTCATTCATCATCGACACAATCATCACACCCTTTTTTCCATGACCCACCACATCGGAGAGCCTGCGATCTGTGCCGGTCTCATCAGGAAGCGTGATGTCGATAAGCTTTATCTCCTCAGCCTCCACCACTCTCTTGCGGCCTGCCGCGCTGTTCTTCCTCTTCATGGCGTCAATGGAAGCCTGGCGCAACATTCCCACATGCGGATCATTGGGACGGAACTGCTCGAAAGCTGTGGCGACTGCCGCATAATATTTTGCATCAGTGTTGTCGGTAACATCATAGAGAGGAGTATTTCCCACAGTCTTTGTGAGAACATAATAACTCATTATTCCACCTTGCGCATCCTTGAGATATTTGGAATAGACATTTTTCTTGAATTCATCTCTCTTCGCCTTGTCGTTGAAATCAAGGGCAAGGAGCTCCTTCTCGAAGGCTGCCATCTTTTCAGCCTGCGGACTACCCGTGACAGTGAACTCATGCCCGAACTTCGAGGCGGTGGAGCTCACGGTAAGGGTTTCGGTGGAATCGACCGGCAGATAAATGTACCGGTCGCCCAATGAGAGTCGGTAGATTTCCGGAGAAGATGGACGGGCGCTTGTGATGCTGAAACTCCCGGTGCCTCCTACTCTTGCAGAATCAACCGGAATCCAACGGCCGTGGAAATCAGCTTTTTCAAGCACTATACTCTTGTCGGATCCACCTTCGACGGTGCCGTTAACCTTGAACTCATTTTTCTTGCAGCCTCCCATCCCCAACACGCAGACAGCTATCAGGGAAGCAAGCCCTAATTTTTGATATTTTGAAGAATTAATCATCTTGTTGTGTCATAAACTTTCCACAAAGTTAACATGAATATCCCTATTGTTCAAAATAACTTACTCCTTTTTTGTTAAAATGGAATTAAAATGTTAATTTTGTGACAATTTCGCGGAGCGGACCTTTGCGCTCCTTTTCATGCAATTTTTTCGCGAAGAAATACAATAAAGAATCTATGTACAAAGCAACAAAAAAAACCATCGCCCTGCCCGACGGCCGCGAGATCACGATCGAGACCGGCAAACTGGCAAAGCAGGCTGATGGTGCGGTGGAAGTAAGAATGGGGAACACCATGCTCCTCGCCACCGTATGTTCGGCCAAAGAGGCCGGAGAGGGCGTTGACTTCATGCCCCTCACAGTGGAATATAAAGAGAAATATTCCTCCATCGGTCGATATCCCGGCGGTTTCCTCAAACGTGAAGGACGCGCCAGCGATTATGAGATCCTCACATCCCGTCTGGTTGACCGTGTGCTCCGTCCCCTCTTCCCGGACAATTATCATGCCGAGACTTTTGTAAATGTCACCATGTATTCGGCTGATGAGAACGAAGCTCCCGACGCACTCGCCGGCATCGCAGCCTCAGCTGCCCTGATGTGTAGCGATGTCCCCTTCAACGGTCCTATCTCTGAAGTGAGAGTGGCCCGCGTGGATGGCGAATGGGTGATCAATCCCACTTTCGATCAAATGGAGAAAGCCGACATTGAACTGATGGTCGGTGCCACTTATGATAACATCATGATGGTGGAGGGCGAGATGAATGAAGTATCGGAAGCCGAACTTCTCGAAGCCCTCAAAGTGGCTCATGAAGAGATCAAGAAACACTGCCTTGCCCAGATGGAGCTCATGAAAGAGGCCGGCAAGGAAACAAAGCGGGAATATTCCCATGAAATCAATGACGATGCCCTTCGTGCCGATGTTCGTGAGAAATGCTACGATAAAGCCTACGCCATTGCTAAAGCCGGTTCTGCCGACAAACATTGGCGTAATGAAAGCTTCAAGGCTATCTGCGAGGAATATATCGAGAATCTCCCCGAGATGACCGAGGAGCAGCTTGAGAAATATGATGAGAACCAGCGTATCGCCATGGTGAAACGCTATTATCATGATGTGGAGAAAGAGGCCATGCGCCGCTGCGTGCTTGACGAGGGTATCCGTCTCGACGGCAGAAAGACCACCGATATCCGTCCCATCTGGTGTGAGGTGGATTATCTCCCCGGTCCTCACGGAACTGCCATCTTTACCCGTGGCGAGACACAGGCTCTTGTGACAGCTACTCTCGGCACTACCCTCGATGAGAAAATCATCGATGATGTGCTCAATAAAAGCACTGAGCGCTTTCTCCTCCATTATAACTTCCCTCCTTTCTCTACCGGTGAGGCCCGTCCCCAGCGTGGTGTAGGACGTCGCGAAGTTGGTCACGGTAATCTTGCACATCGTGCCCTCAAACGTATGTTCCCCGAAGGATTCCCTTATACTTGCCGTATCGTGTCGGATATTCTTGAATCCAACGGTTCATCATCAATGGCTACCGTATGCGGTGGCACTCTCGCCCTCCTTGATGCGGGTGTGAAGATGAAACGTCCCGTAGCCGGTGTGGCAATGGGTCTTATCTCTGACGAAGGTGCTGTGAAATATGCCGTACTCTCCGATATCCTCGGTGATGAGGATCACCTCGGAGATATGGACTTCAAGGTGACTGGTACCACCGAAGGTATCACCGCCACTCAGATGGATATCAAATGTGACGGTCTTTCTTATGAGATTCTTGAGAAAGCTCTTGAGCAGGCTCGTCAGGGTCGTCTCCATATCCTCAATATCATCAATGAGACCATACCCGAAGCTCGTGAAGACTATAAGCCTCATGTGCCCCGTCTTATCACTCTCGACATCCCCAAAGAGATGATCGGTGCCGTTATCGGGCCTCAGGGTAAGGTGATCCAGGGTATTCAGGAGGAGACAGGTACTGTCATCTCTATCGACGAGGATGAAAAGACCGGTCTTGGACACGTGGAAATCGCATCTAAAGACAAGGCCAGCATCGAAGCGGCTCTTGCCAAGATCAAGGCAATTGTGGCTCAGCCCGAAGAGGGTGAGGTTTATGAGGGCACAGTGCGTTCTATCCTCGATTTCGGTGCATTCGTTGAATTCATGCCCGGCCGCGACGGTCTGCTCCATATCTCCGAAATCTCTTGGGATCGTCTTGACTCCATGGATGCCAGCGGAATCAAGGAGGGTGACAAGGTGAAGGTGAAACTTATCGAAATCGACAAAAAGACCGGAAAATTCCGTCTCTCCATGCGTGTGCTCACTCCCAAGCCCGAGGGCTATGTGGAGCGTGAAGCCCGTCCTCGTCGCGAAAGCGGCGACCGTCCTCGCCGCGAGGGTGGTGACAGAGGACCCCGTCGTGATGGCGACCGTGGGCCTCGTCAGCCTCGTCGTGACAACGGCGACCGTGGGCCTCGCACTTTCACTCCTCGCAATCGCGATTAGTTCCTAAATAAGCAGTTAATTATAAAATCGCCTGCGGACCCTTGTGGAAGCAGGCGATTTTTTATATTTATTCAAAGCTATGAAAGGAGGCGGATTGTCAATCTCATTTGAAGTATTCTTCCGCAACGGCTTCTACGGAAGCCTCATCCACCTTCCATTTCCCTTCGGGATTCATCTCCACAAGCTCCATCACATCGTAACACTCGATATCGGGTGATTCCACGTCCACCTCTCGGCTATCGGCAAGATACGCATCCATCGTTGCGGGTTTAATACATAACTGTGCATTATCATCATATCCCTCTTCATCGCGGATATATTCTTTCACTACCGAGATCAATCGTCCCTTAAATTCTTCTTTAGTCATTTTACACAAATTATACAAAATAAAAATCGGGAACTCTTTTTAAGAGATCCCGATTTATGATTCAAATTCCAATTAATCGCGGCCTCCTCCGAATATACGAAGAAGGAAGAGGAACAGGTTGATGAAATCGAGATAGAGATTCATCGCACCCATTGTAGCGAGTTTGTCCTGAAGAGCCGGATCCAGATTGGCAGCTGCAAGACGTTTCACTTGCTGAGTGTCCCAGGCGGTGAGACCTACAAAAAGCAGAACTCCCACAATGGATATAACCCACTCCATAGCAGTGCTCTTAAGGAAGATATTCACTACCATCGCTATGATCAGACCGAAAAGAGCCATCAGAAGGATAGAACCCATCTTGCTGAGGTCAGCCTTGGTGAAATAGCCATATACCGACATCACGCCGAAGGTGCCGGCAGTGATGAAAAGAGTTGATACTATTGTGCCGAGGCGATATGCAATGAAGATCGGCGCAAGCCACACTCCCATAAGAGCCGAATAGATGAGGAATAACACCAAAACCGTTCCGGTGCTCATCTTCATCATCCTCACGGGAATCAGGATGGCCATCGCGAACATGGCGATAAGTATTCCCCAAAACACTATCTGATTGCCGAATACGAACATCATGGCAGCCTGCGAACTTGCCACGCCCAAAGCGCAGAAAGCCGAAATCAGAAGGCCGATAAACATTCGTACATACACTTTCTTAAGAACACCGTTGGTCTGCGCCGCTACGGTGTTGCCACCAAAACCTCCACCATAATAAGGAGGAGGGGTGGTAAGTTTTGATTGATCGTAACTCATATCTTATCAATTTTAAATGTTTCTTTTATTATTATAACAAAGAGAAACTCTTAATTTATCTTTGCTATCTAAGCAATGTCAGAACCGTTCTGACATCACATGCGCTCGGGCATTTCGATTCCGAGCAGTGCCATTGCGCTCTTCAGAGTGCGAGCCACCACAAAGGAGATGAGGAGACGGAGGTCGCGCACTTCCTTATTCTCTTCCTTGAGAATCGAATAGTCGTGATAGAACTGATTGTATTCTTTTGCCAGATCATACGCATAATTGGCAATCACAGCCGGAGAATAGTTGCGTCCTGCCTCGGCCACCACCGACGGGAAATCCGCCACTTTCTGAATAAGTGTACTCTCCTTCTGATTGGGCACAGCCTTAGGAGTAGCCTCGGGATTAAAGTCACCCGCCTTGCGTATCACGGAATTGATACGAGCATAGGTATATTGGATAAATGGACCTGTGTTTCCATTGAAATCAATTGATTCCTTAGGATTGAAGAGCATATTCTTCTTCGGATCTACTTTCAGAAGGAAATATTTCAAAGCTCCGAGGCCTACCATACGCGCCACTTCCGCCGCCTCTTCAGGAGACATCTCTTTCAAACGGTCGGCCGACATCTCGGCAGCGCCCGAAACCATAGTATCTATCAGATCGTCGGCATCCACCACTGTGCCCTCACGCGATTTCATCTTCCCCTCGGGAAGTTCAACCATTCCGTAGGAGAAGTGGGTAAGGTCTTTTCCCCATTTGAAGCCGAGCTTATCAAGTAAAAGCGAGAGCACCTGGAAATGATAATTCTGCTCGTTGCCCACCACATACACCATCTTGTCGATGGGATAGTCCTGATAGCGTAGCTTGGCTGTCCCGATATCCTGGGTCATATATACGGATGTGCCGTCGGCACGAAGCAAGAGTTTATGGTCGAGCCCGTCGTTTGTGAGGTCAGCCCATACCGACCCATCCTCCTTGCGGAACATTATCCCCTGCTCAAGGCCTCCCAACACAAGGTCCTTACCTTCAAGATAGGTGTCGGATTCATAATATATCTTGTCGAAATCCACACCCAGACGCTTATAGGTCTCATCGAAACCGGCATAGACCCATTCATTCATCATCTTCCACAGGCCGCGCACTTCGGGATCGCCTTGTTCCCATTTGCGGAGCATCTCCCTGGCCTCTGCCATAAGCTCGGATTTCTCCTTGGCTTCATCCTCGGAGATACCATCACGGTCCATGATCTGTTTCACCTCATCCTTGTAATGCTTGTCGAAAGCCACATAGAAATCACCGATCAGATGATCACCTTTCTTTCCGGCTTTATCCGGTGTGATGCCTTCACCCCATTTCTTCCATGCAAGCATCGACTTGCAGATATGGATACCTCGGTCGTTAACGATATTGGTCTTTACCACTTTCTTCCCGTTGGCTTTCAGAATCTGCGACAAGGAATATCCGAGAAGGTTATTGCGCACATGGCCCAGATGAAGAGGCTTGTTGGTGTTGGGAGAAGAATATTCCACCATGACCAGCTCAGAATCAGGACCGGCTTCTGTCAGACCCCATTTCTCCGTGCCTGCTATCTCATGTAGCAATCCAAGCCAATACTCAGGATTGATGCTTAGATTGAGAAAACCTTTCACCACATTGAATTTCTCCACTGCCTCCACATTCTTTTGGAGCCACTCCCCTATTTCTGTGGCAGTAGCTTCAGGATTTTTATGGGAGGCTTTCAGGAACGGGAACACCACTACAGTGAGGTCTCCCTCAAATTCTTTCTTGGTTGCTGATGGAATCGCCTGCTGTTCGGCTATCTCCACACCGTAAAGATCTTTTACGGCTTTCATCACGCCCTGCGCGATTATTTGCTCTATTGTCATTGCTAATTAATATAGTGAAGTAGCTGCCGAGTTTCCCTTTTCATCTGCAAGGTTAATTCCGACAGTCTTAATATTAGACATCCGAGGCACATCTCAGTTTAAGACTCCTCATAGAATTTACAAAATTACAAAAAAATAGGGAGTCGGCAAGCCGATTCCCTACAGTTTTTGATAGCGGTTATCTCTTTTTTACTTACCCAGACCGTCGGCTGGTTTGAATTTAACCACCTTGCGGGCTGCAATAGTGATTTTTTCTTTTGTACGGGGATTGATGCCGGTGCGTTCGGGTTTCTCCTGCATGGAGAAAGTGCCGAAGCCAAGAAGCTGAACCTTATCATCATTTGCAAGCGCCTGCTCGATGCTCTCAAGCATTGCATCGAGAGCGGCTTTAGCTTCTACTTTATTGATATTGGCCTTTGCGGCAATCTCATTGACTAAATCTGTCTTATTCATAATTATCTGATTTATATTTTGGATTATATTCTAAATTGCTTCGGGGTTTTACACAATTTTTGGCAAATATACACATTAAATGCTTAATGACAAATATTTTATTCCAAAACTTGCATTTTTTCTTCTTTTTTTATCTCTCATACTCTTTAATTAAACGCTTTCCGCGCCTTTAATGTTGACTTTCTTCTTTATTTTAAAGGGTTCCCTGAGTTTAAAATATCATTTTAGGAAGGATAATTTTATTAAAAATTCTTTATTTCTTTTCCTACTCCGTCTTATTTTAGTATTTTTGCGGAATATTATTCAAACTATGAGCAATAACTTTACACAAATCATCCGGGATATCCCGCCTGTCACAAAAAATCTGATAATCATAAATCTGATAATCTGGCTGGCGATGATACTTTTTCCCGGTCAGATCGGAAGCTTCATGGATGCTCATCTCGGACTCCACTATTTCTCTTCTTCTCTTTTCAATCCGGTTCAGGTGATCACCTATATGTTTCTTCATTCCACATCAAGCGCACTTCATATCCTTTTCAATATGTTCACGCTATGGATGTTCGGGCGCGTTCTCGAACAGGTGTGGGGTTCTCGCCGTTTCTTCATCTTCTACATGATCTGCGGTGTGGGGGCCGCTCTCGTGCAGGAGGGAGTATGGGCTCTGGTATGGGAACATGATTATATCTCAGCCATCGGGCATCAGAACGGCATGACCTACGAGACAATGAGACAGCTTGTGGATGCAGGCCTGGCAAAGGGAGACCCTGCTCTGACCTCAGCAATGAATTCTTTCAAGGATATGCTTGTCGTGGTTGGTGCTTCCGGTGCTATTTTCGGCCTCCTTCTCGGATTCGCTTTTGTTTTTCCCGATATGCCTCTCTATCTATTCTTTATCCCTATCCCCATCAAGGCTAAATATATGGTGATAGGATATGGAGTGATTGAATTTTTCCTCGGCATCGGAGGAGCACAATCCACTGTGGCTCACTTCGCCCATCTCGGCGGTATGCTCTTCGGTCTTATCCTTCTCCTCTACTGGAAGAAGAACGGCACTCTCCGTGGCGGCCGATTCTATTAATATTGCATCACAGATTTATGTGGTTAAAACGTTTCATTAACGAATATCCGGTCTTGTTCCGGATCATTGCCGTCAACTGCCTGCTCTCGGTAATTTCGGGTATCATGGCTTTCACCGACCCATACGTCGGGGCACTGCTATTGAAAGAGAACCTCACCTTGGCATCTGACTGGCATACATCCCTGACCCATCCCTGGACATATATCACATATATGTTCACTCAATTCTCATTCCTGCATCTCCTCTTCAATATGATGTGGCTCTTCTGGTTCGGGAAGATTTTTCTCTTCAGCAACACACGGAAAAATCTACTCATCACCTATCTTGGAGGAGGATTGACGGGAGCGATCCTGTTCATGGCTGTTGTCTCCTTTTCACACAACGGGGCCGATTCATATCTCATAGGATCTTCGGCAGCAGTGCTTGCAGTGATGACCACAGCCACTCTTCTTAATCCAAATCTTGAGCTCCACCTTCTCCTTCTCGGACCCATACGTCTTAAATATGTGGCACTCATTTGCATCGGCTTCACTTTCGCCGGTATCGGAGGAGGGAATGCCGGAGGATTCTCCGCTCACTTAGGTGGAATCATTTTTGGAATCTGCGTATATTGCTTTATCACACGATCGCCACGTTCCCGAAAATCAGTTTCCTCCATTCCTCTTAATCATAACGTGTTATCGATTTTTAGAAAGAAACCGAAGAAGAAGGTACCGGTGGTTCTCCAATCTCCGATAATAAATAAAACAGGTCCGGATCCTGATGACGAGGCACGCCTCGACACGCTGCTCGACAAGGTGAGGATCTCCGGATATGATTCTCTCACCTCCGCTGAGAAAAGAGAACTAAACGCTATCTCCAGTCGTCTATAAAACCCATTAAAACAATAATCAGACAATTATGATGTTTCTTGCTTCAATATTCCTGAAACCCGCCGTGAGGATGGCATTTAAGATCTTATCTTTCCTCCTCTATTTCTTCACACTCCTTGCGGCTTTCGGTGGCTTCGTGAATCCTGCCCATCTGGTGTTTCCGGCTTTCTTTATCACGGCCATGCCCTATTTCGTGATCGCTACAACGGTGGTGATAATAATCTGGTTTATATGCGGAAGATGGATCACGGCCGGTATCGGAGTCCTTACACTCCTGATAGCTTGGTCGCCGGTCTCCACCGCTTGTCCGTTGCATTTCTCGAAAAAAGCCACTCCCGGAGCGGTCACATTCAAGGTGCTCACCTATAATATCCTGCATGGCGACGACCAGCAGAAAGGGAATGATGTGCCGGGAAACCGATCTTTCGAATATGTGATCAATTCCGGAGCTGACATAGTGTGTCTGCAGGAGATGATTAATCTCAATGATCCCAATGAGGTGCATAACCTCGCTCAGTTTAAGGACACACTCAAAAAAGTATATCCCTATTGGGCCGGATCCAATCTCCGAGATCAGAAAGTGCTTTCAAAGTATCCGATACGCATGATTGATCATGAAGTATTCTTCAAGGCAGGCGACCGGAGCCGCTTCTCTGCCTATAAGGTCACTATCAAGGGACGCGAGCTCACTCTGATAAATATGCATCTCAATTCTTATGCACTATCCGACAAGGAGCGAAATATAGTGAAGGATTTCGCTTCGGGAAAGGCCAAGGAGGCGCTCGGTGAATTCAAGAACGGAATATGGAGCAAGTTCAAGTTCAATCTCCTATATCGCGCAGACCTCGTGAACAACATGAGGATGGCTATCGACAAGGTGAACGGACCGCTGATCATCTGCGGAGATTTCAACGATGTGCCCGAATCATACTGCTACCGTCTCCTGAAGGGCGACGACCTCAAAGATGCATACGTAGAGACCGGTTTCGGTCCGCTGGTGACATATAACCGCCATGCTTTCTGGTTCCATCTCGACCAGATTTTCTATCGCGGTCCTCTCAAAGCTCTCGATGTGGAGAAAGGGAGAATACGTTCCAGCGACCACTATCCGCTTCTCGCCACTTTTGAATTTACAAATACTAACCAATTCTAACAACTTGTCAAATGAAAAAATTTGCAACCCTGGCTCTCGGCGCTCTCCTGCTGACGGCCGGAAATTTCTCAGTTATGGCACAGGACAGTTCAAATCCATTCCTGCAGTCCTACACCACCAAGTATGGGATTCCTCCCTACGATAAAATCAAGGTGTCGGATTTCATCCCCGCCATCAAGGCCGGTATCGAGGAGCAGGATCAGAACCTTTTCAGCATCACGCGCAACCGCGCACTTCCTGATTTCGACAACACCATCCTTCCTCTTGAAAATCTTTCTCCGATTCTCGAGCGTGTGGCATCGGTGTTCTATCATTATGAGAGCGCTCTCTCCACTCCTGAATTCGCAGCTATGGCAGAAGAGGCTATCCCTCTGCTTAATGAGGCTGCCAACAAGGTGAATCTGGATGATGCACTCTTCCAGCGCATCAAGGCTGTTTATGACAACCGCAACAATCTTAAGCTCACTCCGGTGCAGAAACGTGTGGTGGAGAAATACTACCGTCAGTTTGCCGAGCAGGGCGCGGCTCTATCTCCCGAAAAAAAGCAGGAGCTTATCAAGGTGAATGAAGAGCTCTCCAAACTTTTCATTCAATTCAACAAGAATCTTCTTGCAGCCACCAACCAGTTCACAGTGGTGGTTTATGACGAGAACGACCTTGCGGGTCTCCCCGCTTCTTCAGTGGCTCAAGCTGCCGACGAAGCTAAGAAACGCGGTCTCGACGGCCTATGGGTGTTCACTCTTCATGCTCCGAGCCGTCTGCCGGTGCTCCAATATGCCGACAACCGCGGCCTGCGCGAGGCTATCTATAAAGGATATACCTCCCTCGCCTCTTCCGGTGAATATTCCAATCTTCCCGTAATTTCACAGATTGTGAAGCTGCGCAATGAGAAGGCCAAGATCATGGGCTTCGATAATTTTGCTCAGATGATGACTTCCAGAGTTATGGCAAAGACTCCGGAAAATGCCACCAACCTCCTTCTTCAGGTGTTCGAACCAGCTGTAAAACGTAGTGCCGAGGAGGTAGCCGACATGCAGAAAGTGGTGGATGCCGAAGGTGGAAATTTCAAGATCGCGCCCTGGGATTATTACTACTATGCCGGGAAGGTGAAGAAGCAGAAATATGATCTTGATGAGAATCAGGTACGTGAATATTTCACTCTTGAAAATGTGCTTCAGGGTATGTTTGATACCACCGAACGTCTCTATGGAATCAAGATGGTGCCCATGAACGACGCGCCCAAGTATATGGACGAAGTGCAGGTGTATGATGTGGTCGATTCAAAGACAGGCGAGCACGTGGCTGTATGGATGTGCGATTATTTCCCCCGCGATTCAAAACGCCAGGGTGCATGGATGGAACAACTCCAAAGCGCCGGTATATTTGAGAATGGAGAAGTGCGCCGCCCTATCGTTTATAATGTTGGTAACTTCTCCCGTCCTGCCGGTGACATGCCCGCACTCCTCACCATCGATGAGGTGGAGACCACTTATCATGAGTTTGGCCATGCCCTCCAGTCTATCCTTTCCCGCGCTCCATATAAGTCGATCGCCGGTACTAACGTGGACCGCGATTATGTGGAGATGTGTTCTCAGATAAACGAGCATTGGGCCTTTGATCCCGAGGCACTTCGCCGCTATGCCAAGCATTACAAGACCGGTGAGGTGATGCCTGATTCCCTTATCAACAAGCTGAACGAAAGCAGCAAGTTCAATCAAGGCTTCGTAACTACCGAACTGGCCGGTGCCGCTCTTCTCGACCTCAAATATGGTGAGCAGCCTGAAGTGGAGGATGTGGTAGCTTTTGAAAAGAAAGTGGCTGATGAGATTGGTATGCCAAAGGAAATCACATTCCGCTATCGTTCTCCCTATTTCAAGCATATCTTCGGTGATGACGGTTACGCATCGGGCTATTACACTTACCTTTGGAGCCAGGTGCTCGAGGCTGACGCATGGGAGCTCTTCAAGAAGAAAGGAATCTTCGATAAGAAAACTGCAGATTCTTTCAAGAAGAATATTCTTGAAAGCGGAGACACTGAGGATGCAATGGTGCTCTTCAAACGCTTCCGTGGTCACGAACCCGACACAAAGGCACTTCTGCGCCTTCGTGGTTTCGAATAATTGACCATATATATAGATGTGATACTCTTTAAGACAAGGATTAATTTCTTGACTGGATTTTTTTAAGACAGGAAATTTTTAAGACAGGAGAACAGGAGAAACAGGAGAAAATATCGCTCCTTATTCTCCTGTTCTTTTATTTTTCGGTTCTCCCGTTCTCCCGTCTTTTCCTAACTTCACCACTTTTACGATACTTAGATGAATATAAATGATTTTCAGCATTATACAATTATGTGAGTTTGATTTAGGGTGACGCAATGACGAAATATGGAAATGTAGAGAAAAAATTACTCCGAATGGCTTCTGTGAAATTCTGTTCTTTCTGAGTCTTAGCTTGGCCATGCCAAGCGATTCTGTGGGCTCTATTCCTTTTATTACGGATATTTAGGGAAAGACTACCACAGAAACGTTACAGCGCCTTGCGCTTTCACTCGCTCACAGAAATATCAGAATTTCACAGAAGGATCCGAAATGGTTTTTTAATTCGAAATGATAATTTTATAATGGAAATGTTGAGAAAAAAATACTCCGCATGGCTTCTGTGAAATTCTGTTCTTTCTGAGTCTTAGCTTGGCCATGCCAAGCGATTCTGTGGGCACAATTCCCTTTATTACAAACAATTATAAAAGATGTGTGTGGGTGTAATTCCTTTTTATTCCTGATAATTAGGGAAAGATTACCACAGAAGCCATGACTTCGTCACTATTTGAGACATAAAATGACTATGCTTAGTTTTCAGTAATATACGATAATTAAAGGATGAGTTAGGGTGCCGCAATGACGAAGTCAGGAGGAAATTTTAAGCCCGGATATTTTTTAAGACGGGAGAACAGGAGAAACAGGAGATCATATCGCTCCTTATTCTCCTGTTCTTTTATTTTCCGGTTCTCCCATTCTCCTGTCTTTTTATTTTTCGGTTCTCCCGTTCTCCCGTCTTTTTATTTT